>JBBTKS010000132.1:0-13338 GCA_038058885.1 Pseudomonadota bacterium | reverse complement strand
TTCACCCTTCGACAAGCTCAGGGCGAACGGGAGACTTAATCAGAGCTTCCCTAACGCTGTACGACGGGGCCACCACCCGTCCCACCCGCTACTATGCCTACGGTCCCACACCGGATGATCCGGCGCCACATTGGTACGACTTTGCGTTCGACGGCGAAACCGGCGCCGAGATCGGCAGCGACAGGATCACGCTGCATTTCGTTGACGGCAAGCGTGGCGATGACGATCTCAACCCGGATAATGACAGCATCACCCATACCGGCGCGCAGGCAGTGGTGACGGAAAACGCTTCGGCCCAGTCCGGTCAAGCCGGGGGCGGATGCTCTATCGTGGCGACACCATCGCCAACCTCGCGCGGCGGCGATTGGATGGTAGTGTCCCTGTTTCTCGCCTTTGTCGCGCTCGTGCGGAGACGCGCCAGCAGTATTTAATTTATTGGTAGGGTGGCATCGCCCACCGCAGGTAATTCCGGCTACCGTTCGATGGTGGTCAATGCCCACCCTACGTCTGCCGGTAATTCGAAATCATGCCGGAGTGACAAACATCGCATCCCCATAGCTGTAGAAACGGTATTTTTGTTGCACCGCGTGGCGATAAGCGTTAAGCACGCTTTCCGTTCCACCAAAGGCGCACACCAGCATCAGCAGCGTCGACTCCGGCAGATGGAAATTGGTCAGCAGCGCGTCCACGACCCGGAAACGGTAACCCGGATAGATAAAAATTTCTGTCTCGCCTTCATAGGGTGCCATGCTCCCATTGTCTGCCGCCGTCTCCAGCGCCCGCACCACGGTGGTACCGACTGCCACGACGCGCCGCCCTTCCCGCTTCGCCGTATTGATTTTATCGCAGGCGACCTGCGATACGCTGAGATATTCCGCGTGCATGCGATGCTCGCGGATGTCGTCCACCCGGATCGGCTGAAACGTCCCGGCACCGACGTGCAAGGTGACAAAGGCGGACTCCGCCCCCATCCCCTGGAGTCGTGCGATCATCGCCTCGTCGAAATGCAAACCGGCGGTAGGCGCGGCGACTGCACCAGGATGGTGCGCGTACACCGTTTGATAACGTTCGCTGTCGCTCGCATTGTCCGCGCGTTCGATGTAGGGCGGGAGCGGAACATGACCGATGCGCTCAAGAATCTCCGTTACCGGAGCATCCGTTTCAAATTGCAGATGGTGAAATTCACCCTCGCGCTGCTGCACGGTCATGGTAACATTCCCTTCCAACGTCAGTTTCTGTCCCGGCTTCGGCGGCTTGCTCGCGCGCAGCTGGGCAAGCACCCGATGGGTATCCAGAATACGCTCAACCAGCACTTCGATGCGCCCGCCACTGTCCTTGTGGCCAAACAGACGCGCGGAGATCACGCGCGTGTCGTTGAACACCAGCAGATCGCCCGCCCGCAGCAGCGCGGGCAGATCGGTGAAACGCAGATCGCGCCGGGCGCCGCTCGCGCCATCGAGGGCCAGCAGACGGCTGGCGGTGCGTGACGTTGCCGGATATTGCGCGATCAGATCGTGGGGAAGGGAATAATGAAAATCGGATTTCCGCATGTACTTTTACCAAGTCCCGCGCTCGCGGCGCGGATAGGCCTCAACCGCCCTTAAGCGGACGGCATACTATACTATGTAGCCAGAGCTAGTCTCGAAACAAACGAAAGGAACCATGCCCGGCACCCGTTACACACTTGAAGTTCAGCCCATCCTTCCAGAGCGCCTGAAGCGTCTGCAGGAAGTGGCCAATGACCTGCTGTACAGCTGGGACCGGGAGGTGCGCGGCCTGTTCTTCCGCCTCGACCGCGAACTGTGGGAGTCCTGCGGCCATAACCCCAAGGTATTCCTGCGGCGCTTGTCGCAGAAACGGCTGAACGATGCCGCCGAGGACCGCGTGTTCATGGAGGACTACAACCGCGTCCTGTCGGGCTTCGACACATACAACCAGGAGCGCGCCCGCGCCGATATCCTCCAGTATCTCGATCCAAGCGAGGATCTGGTCGCCTATTTCTGCGCCGAGTTCGGCTTCCACGAAAGTTTCCAGATTTACTCCGGCGGCCTCGGCATCCTCGCCGGCGACCATTGCAAGGCGGCCAGCGACCTGAATATTCCCTTCGTCGCGGTCGGCATGCTTTACCGGCAGGGCTATTTCACCCAGACCATCGACGCGCACGGCAACCAGGTGGCGCATTATGCGCCCACCCACTTCGGCGACCTGCCGATCTTTCCGGCGATTGACGCCGACGGCAAGGAAATCCACGTGCAGGTCGACATGCCCGGCCGGCGCGTCATGCTCAAGGTCTGGAAGGCCAAGGCGGGCCATATCACCCTCTATCTGCTGGACAGCGATCTGCCGGACAACGCCGAGGCCGACCGCCGCATCACCTACCAGCTCTACGGCGGCGACAGCAACACGCGCATGCAGCAGGAAATCGTGCTCGGCATCGGCGGCGTGCGCGCCGTGCAGGCCGTCGGACTCAAACCGACGGTGTGGCACATCAACGAAGGGCACGCCGCCTTCATGCTGCTGGAACGCTGCCGCGAGCACGTCGCCCTGGGTCTGGATTTCGACAGCGCCTTCGAATTCGTGGCCACCAACACCATCTTCACGACCCACACCCCGGTGCCGGCCGGACACGATATCTTCGATCATCACATGATGAGCACTTATTTCTCCGATTTCGTGAAGCAGCTTGGCATCGACATGAACCATTTTCTGGGGCTCGGATCGAGTCCGAGCAGCCAGGGCGGGTTCAACCAGACCGCGCTCGCGCTGCGCTGTTCGCGCTTCCGTAACGGCGTGTCGCGCATTCACGGCGAGGTGGCCGCGCGCATGGCCGCCTACGTCTGGCCGCAGATACCGCCGGAAGAAAATCCGATGGGCCATATCACCAACGGCGTGCACGTGCCGACGTTCCTGGCGCGCGAATGGGCGAACCTGTTCGACATGCGCTTCGGCAGCGGCTGGCGCAACGAGCTGCTCAACGATGAATTCTGGAAGCACATTGACGACATTCCCGACCACAGTTTCTGGAGCCTGCGTCAGTCGCTGAAGTCGGAAATGCTCGCGGAAGTAAAACGCCGGGTGGTCCTGCAGCACCGGCGCAACGGCACGAGCGAGGCGCTGATCGAACGCTACACGCAATACCTCATGCCGCAGGACGCCGACGTTCTCACCATCGGTTTCGCGCGCCGCTTCGCCACCTACAAGCGCGCCACGCTGCTGTTCTCCGACCCGGCGCGCCTGGCGCGTTTGTTCAACGACCCCAAACGCCGCGTGCTGCTGATCTTCGCCGGCAAGGCGCATCCGCACGACCTGCCGGCACAGCATTTGATCCAGGTCATTCACGAGTACTCGCGCCGTCCGGAATTCGAGGGAAAAATCATCCTGCTCGAGGGATACGATCTGTCACTGGCGCGCAAGCTCGTCAGCAGCGTGGACGTGTGGCTGAACACGCCGGAATATCCCATGGAGGCGAGCGGCACCTCGGGCGAGAAGGCCGGCATCAACGGCGTCGTCAACCTGAGCGTGCTCGACGGCTGGTGGGGCGAGGGTTATAAAGGCGATAACGGCTGGGCGATCACGCCGCACGGTCCGCAATACGACAGCGTCTACCGCGACCGCGAGGAAGGCCAGGAACTGCTCGATATCCTCGAAAAGCAGGTAATTCCGCTTTACTACGCGCGCAACGGTCACGGCTATTCGGATGGATGGGTGCGGAAATCGAAAAATTCCATGAAGTCGCTGATCCCGCGCTTCAATTCCCAGCGCATGGTCATGGACTACGTGCGCAACTATTACGCGCCCGCAAAACGCCAGCGCCTCATGATGATGGGCAACCAATACGCGCGCGCCAAGGAAATCGCCGCATGGCGCAAGCGCCTCGACCAGAGCTGGCCGAACATCAGCCTGCGGCGCGTGGACGGCGGTCCTTCTGAAATCCGTTCCGGCCAGGTATTTTCGCTGCGCGTGTCCGCGCGCCTGAACGGCCTGCAACCGGAGGACGTCCTGATGGAGTGCCTCGTCGGGCACGAATCGGAAAATGGCGATTTTGTCCGCCTGGACAGCCATATCTTCACGGTGGAATCACATAACGAATCGGGCGAGACGCTTTTCAGGCTCGATCTCTACCCGCGCCTGCCGGGCCTGCAATATTACAAGATCCGGATGTTTCCGTTCCATCCCTCCATGTCCCACCGCTTCGAATCGGGGTACATGATCTGGTTGTAAGTGTCTCTTAAAAAATAAAATTCAACCGCAAAGACGCAAAGAGCGCAAAGGAACAGATAAGTGATCCTGTATCACAGAGTTTTTCTTTGCGTTCTTCGCGCCTTTGCGGTGAAATATTTTGTTATGGCTTTTAAGTCTTAATTTCTTCCGTAGAGCATGGTCATCCGCCGCAGGCGCTCCATCAGGTCGGGCGGCAATTGCTCCCAGGAAAAACGCCAGTGCCAGTTCCCCTCCACCGTGCCCGGCGTGTTCATGCGATATCCACGCCCGAGCGCCAACACGTCCTGCATGGGAACAATCGCCAGCTGCGATACCGACGCGAAAGCGGAGCGGATAAGCGGCCATGGCATCGATTCGTGCGGGTAGCCGAGATATTCCACGACGCGTAATTGCGTTTCCGCCGGCAGATTCTCGAACCACCCCAGTGTCGTGTCGTTGTCATGCGTGCCGGTGTAGACCACGCTCGCCACGCGATGGTTGTGCGGCAGATAGGGATTGTCCGGCCCGCTGTCAAAGGCGAATTGCAGAATTTTCATGCCCGGTAAATCAAACCGGTCACGCAACGCATAGACCTCCGGAGTAATGAGTCCGAGATCCTCGGCCGCCACCGGGAGCGCTCCGAAATGCGTCTTCAGGGTTTCAAATAACGCCTCGCCCGGAACTTTCACCCAGCGGCCATGAATCGCCGTTTCTTCCGTGGCCGGAATTTCCCAGCAGGCCTCGAAACCGCGAAAATGATCCACGCGCAACAGGTCGAAACGCCTGAACTCGGTTGTGAGCCGCGCGATCCACCAGCGGAAACCGTCCGCCTGCATGCGCTCCCAGCGGTACAGCGGATTGCCCCAGCGTTGCCCCTGCTCCGAAAAATAATCCGGCGGCACACCGGCGACCACGGTCGGCTGGCCTTCGGCATCGAGCATGAAATATTCACGCTGGGTCCAGACATCCACGCTGTCGTGCGCCACGAAGATGGGCATGTCGCCAAACAACAGCACATGGCGTTCGCCGGCATGCGTCCGCAATGCCTGCCATTGGCGGGCAAACGCAAACTGCTCGAAGCACACCTGCGTAATCTCGTCGATAAAGCGCACGCGCGCCTCCGCCAGTGCCTGCGGCTCGCGGTCACGCAGCGGCGCCGGCCATTGATACCAGGCCCGTCCGGAATATTCCCGGCGCAGCACGCGGTAAAGCGCATAATCGTCCAGCCAGTGCGCCTCCGCATTGATGAAGGCCTCGAAGACCTGCTGGTCGGAAACGGAAGCGCGCTGCGTGAAAATCCGGTGCGCCTGCGCGAGACGCTTGAGACGATAACCCACCGGATTCTCCGAACCGGCTGGATGGCCGGCATCCAGCCAGCCCCATTCCACCAGGCGTTCCAGGCTGATGAGCATGGGGTTGCCGGCGTGCAACGACAGCGAGTGATAGGGTGAGCCGCCGCGGTGCGGCGGTCCGAGCGGCAACATCTGCCACACGCTGAACCCGGCCTGTCCCAGAAAATCCACGAACCGGTGCGCATCGGCGCCGAGATCGCCGTTGCCGATACCGCCCGGCAGCGAGGTGGGATGCAGCAGCACGCCGGCGCGCCGGCGTTCCAGCACCGCGGGAATCATCCGCTGGAGACCTGGCCGGGGCGCATGGCGCCGCCGTGCACCGGCGCGCCGCCGCCGTGGGTGAACACCTGCGAGAGATACTCCGGCGGTTCGGCGGCGATCAGCTGATAAAGATTCGTCAGGTGCTGGCGGTAGAGGCGTTCGAAATCGGCCACCGTCGCCGCCGGATTGTCGCCGCCAAACCACCAGAACCAGTCCGAACCTTCACACACCGCGAGCTGCCGGGTCGCGCGGTCGAGATGCGCGGCGTCGAGGCGGCCCGCGGCGGCATCGAAGGCGCGCTTGGCGTCGCCCAGCATGTCCCAGCCGCGGTTTTTGTCCGGCTCGCCGATCCAGGTGGACAGCGTTCCGTACACCCATGAACCGGCGGTGAGCGTGCGCAGGGATTTTGTTGGCGCGGTTTTCAGGCAATCCGAGAACGTGGTCAATTCTATTTTCGGATGCTCCGAGAGGCGGCGATAGAGCGCATGCAGGAAATAGTAGGCGTTTTCCGGATAATACTCCCAGGCGTTCTCGCCATCCATGATGATCGACACCACGTGCTCGGGATGGCTGTTGCAACGTTGCGCGATCTCTTCAAGATGGTGCACGAGATTGCTCACGGCATCATCGGCATGCCACGTGGCGTAGCTGAAGCCGATCAGATCCGACAATCCGTCATCGCGGAAAAAACAGTTCATGCCGCTGTCCGCCACCGAATAGGCACGGTAGAGCCAGGCATCTTTCACGCCCTCCTCCTTGGCGCCGGAATCGACAAGACTGTTGTGCAACACGCTTTCGCCGCTCGCGGCCCAGCGAAAACCCGCCTCCGCCAGGAGCTTCAGCGAAGCCGTGCTCACCGCGCCTTCCGCTGGCCAGCAACCGGCCGGGACGAAACCAAAATGACGACGGAACGTCTCGATACCTTCGCGGATATGCCAGCGTGCCCGTTCTTCCCCGCCGGGATACTGCTGCAACAGAGGCAGCGGCGCCTTGGGCATGGCCTCTTGCGCGCACTTGAAGTCGAGTAACAGCGGCAAAATCGGGTGGGCGTAAGGCGTCACCGAAAGTTCCACCTGCCCGCGAGAGGCCAGGCTCGCATAACGGGGAATCACGTTTGACAGGAGTTCGCCGATCACGGTCAGCAGTTCGCGCCGGTCATGCAGCGTGTAGCCGGTGTTCTTGTCGAGCAGGCGTTTCACGCGAACATCGCCACGGCGCACGGTTTCACCGAGCCAGGCGAGGTGATACCACACTAGGAGATCGGTGAGAAACTGGTTGTTCAGGTATCGCATCGCCTCCGGATGCGGCACAACCCAGGCGGCCATGTCGGCGAGCCGGCGGTAGGCGGGAAAACGACCGATGACGCGCGATTCGTTGGCGCGCAGGCAGGCCTTGATGAGCGTCATGCGCTGCTCGTCCGACAGCGGCAACGCCGGACTCACCAGCGCCGCCAGCAGCGAATCGCGGATCGGCAGGCTGTTGGTCAGGAATCCTTCCACCTGCCGCGCATAGTCTTCAATCTGTTCCAGCAACAACGGCGCGAAATTGACCACGGCGCGCGCCGCCGGCACGGCCTCGAGGTGCGCCGCCATGTCCACGTAATCCTTGATCGTGTGCAGGTAGGTCCACGGCAGATGCGACGTGCCGCTTACCAGGTCGCGGTACTGCGGCTGGTGCATGTGCCAGCACAGCACGACTTTGAGTCGCGCTTCATCGGACATGATGCAGCTCCTGACCGAGCATTTCGGCCGTCACCAGCACCACCCCGCGTGGCGTCACGTGAAATCGCCTGGCGTCCTCCTGCAAATCTTCTCCGATGACCATTCCATCGGGAATCAGGCAGCCTCTGTCGATGATCGCATTCTTCAGGCGGCAGTGACGCTGAATGACGACATCGGGCAAAACCACCGAGTCGGCGATTTCGCAGAAGGAATGCACCTTGACGTTCGAGAACAGCAGCGAATGACGCACCTTTGAACCCGAAATGACACATCCTCCTGAAACCATCGAATCCACCGCCATGCCGCGCCGGTCGTCGTCGTTGAACACGAACTTGGCCGGCGGCAGTTGTTCCTGATAAGTCCAGATCGGCCAATCGTCATCGTAAAGATTGAGCTCCGGCGTCACGTCGACCAGCTCGATATTCGCTTCCCAGAACGCATCCACGGTTCCCACGTCGCGCCAGTAAGGTTGCTTGCCCGTGAGCGGGTCGCGAAACGGGCAAGCCATCACGCGATATGAGTGGATGATCGAAGGAATGATGTCTTTTCCAAAATCGTGCGCCGAGTCGTGCAAGTCGGCGTCGCGGATGAGCTGTTCATACAGGAACTTGGTGTTGAATATATAGATTCCCATGGAAGCCACTGCCGTATCGGGGCGACCCGGCAGTGGTTCCGGTATTTCCGGTTTCTCCTGGAAACCCACGATCCGGTGATGTCCATCCACTTGCATCACCCCAAACTCGCGAGAGCGTTTAACCGGCACTTCAACACAGGCGACCGTGGCATCGGCACCGCTTTCGACGTGGCGCACAATCATGGCGCCGTAGTCCATTTTATAAATATGATCTCCGGCGAGGATCAGGACGTAGCTGGGGTCGTGATTACGCAGGATGTCGAGATTCTGGTACACCGCGTCCGCCGTGCCGGTGTACCACGAGGTTTCGATGCGCTGCTGCGCCGGCAGCAGCTCGACGAATTCGCCGAGCTCGCCGCGCAGGAACCCCCAGCCTCGCTGGATGTGCTTGATGAGCGAATGCGCCTTGTACTGGGTCAGCACGCCCACGCGCCGGATACCGGAGTTCATGCAGTTGGACAACGGGAAGTCGATGATACGGAACTTGCCGCCAAACGGGACGGAGGGTTTGGCGCGCCACAAGGTGAGATGTTTCAGGCGTGAACCGCGACCGCCGGCGAGCACCAGGGCCAAAGTGTCGCGCGTCAGGCGCGTGATATGGCGTGTGGCAGTGTCCTGAATCATGGTTGCACTCCCTTGATTATTGAGGCGGCCTGAATCAACCTGGATGCCGCCACATTAAAACATCACCACGGCCACCTTGCCGCCTCAATATATCCGTCAATTAGTATTCTTGTTATCGGTCCGGCGCCTTCGCGGCAGCCAAGGCAGAGGAACATTCATTGCCCAAGCCACCGTCAGATAAAAATCGTACCGGATCAATAACCGCGCCGCGCTTGAATTTTCCGTTACCTCCGATTCAGAATTTACCACAACGCCGCGAATTCAAATACACTAGGGAAGTTCTGATCAAGCCCGTTCGTGGTGAGCCTGTCGAACCACGAACGAACGGCGGCCCTGTCATTACAGTGTTTGCCGTTCACCCTTCGACAAGCTCAGGGCGAACGGAATGACTTAATCAGAACTTCCCTGGCGGGCGTCACCGAAATAACCGTTACCGAACCAGACAGAACTTGACCAATATACTTTTTGTCGCAAGCGAAGCCCATCCGCTGATCAAAACCGGCGGGCTGGGCGATGTCGCCGGCAGCCTGCCGGTCGCGCTGCAATCCTTGCGCGCCGACGTGCGCCTGCTTCTGCCTGCTTACCGCGATGCCGTGGCGCGCGCCGGCAGGCTCAAAACCGTTGCGACATTGACGGTTCCCGGTCTCGGCGCGCCGGTCCGGATTCTGGAAGGCCGGCTTCCGGGCACGCCATTGATTACCTGGCTTGTCGATTACCCCCCGGCCTACGACCGGCCCGGCAATCCCTATCTCGACTCCCACGGCCAACCCTGGCCGGACAACGCCATGCGCTATGCGCTGCTGGCGCACGTGGCGGTCACGCTCGCGCTCGGCCGCACTCGGCTCAAATGGCGGCCCGATGTCGTGCATTGTCACGACTGGCAGACGGGCCTGGTTCCCGCGCTGCTGGCGCCGGAAAAAAATCGGCCGGCCACGGTTTTCACCATTCACAACCTGGCCTATCAAGGTTTGTTTCCCTACAAAACTTTTACCGCATTGGGTCTTCCCGCTTCGCTCTGGTCGCCCGACGCCCTGGAATTTCACGGCCAGCTGTCGTTCATCAAAGGCGGACTCGCCTTTGCCGACCGTCTGACCACCGTGAGCCCCACCTACGCGCGCGAAATTCAGACGCCGGAATTCGGAAGCGGCCTGGACGGTCTGCTGCGTCACCGCGCGCGACGGTTGTCAGGCATTCTGAATGGCATTAACGGCGAGGAGTGGAATCCGGCCCGTGATCCGTTTATCGCCAAACCCTATTCCGCGCGCCGTCTGCAAGACAAGCTGCCCAACAAGCTCGCGCTGCAAAAGGAATTCGGCCTGTCCGGAGAACCGCGGACAAGCTTGATCGGCATGGTAGGAAGACTGGTGCAGCAAAAGGGCATTGACCTGGTTCTCGAGACGCTGCCCGGGCTCATGCACCGGCCGCTGCAACTCGTGATACTGGGCACGGGCGAGGCCGGCTATGAGGCGGCGTTGCGCGCACAGGTGGCGCGATATCCCGGACGCCTGGCGGTACATATCGGTTATGACGAGCGCCTGGCGCATTTGATCGAGGCCGGGGCGGACATGTTCCTGATGCCGTCGCGCTTCGAGCCGTGCGGACTGAATCAGCTCTACAGCCTGCGCTACGGGACCATCCCGATCGTGCGGCATGTCGGCGGGCTGGCCGACACCGTGGTGGATGCCACCGAAGAAAATCTCAAGGCCGGAAAAGCCACGGGTGTCGTGCGCGAGGGGGCGCGCGGGGGGGCGCTCCTCGCTGCCGTGGACCGCGCCCTCGCCCTGCAGAAAAACACCCGCCGGTGGAAACAAATGATGCGCGCAGGCATGCGTCACGATTTCACCTGGCGCCACAGTGCGGCGGAATACCTGCGGCTCTATAAACAGGCCGCGCAGGCAAACCGACAACATCAGGACAATGAGCCCAACAGGAAGGATGCGCATGTCCCCGGGAAAAGAGGAAAACGGACCGGTCCGAAGCAATGATGCCGAGGCGGTAGTCCTCGACATCGCGCGGCGCCTGGCCGCCGAGCTGCGCTCGCGCCCGGCCGCCGCCGGGGAAATAACACTCGACAGTCTGCTTGACCGGGAGCTGGGTTTCGACAGTTTGGGCAGGATGGAACTACTCGCCCGTATCGAACGCGCTTTCGATGTGAGTCTCACGGAACGGGCGCTGGCAGCCGTGGAAACGCCGCGCGATCTGCTGCGCGCGGTGCAAGCCGCCAGGCCGGGTCATTTGCCGTTGACGCCCACCCCGCCGCAACCTTCCCCGCCTCCCGGCGCAACCGACATACCGACGGCGGAAGTGAATACCCTGCTGACGGTCCTGGACTGGCACGTGCGCGCCCACCCCGCGCGCCCGCATATCTATCTGATCGCGGAAACCGGAAAAGAAGAGGAAATTTCCTATGCCGCGCTGCAACAGCGCGCGGACGCCGTGGCGGCCGGCTTGCGGAAACGCGATCTGCTGCCCGGCCAGACGGTGGCGATCATGCTGCCCACGAGTCTGGAGTATTTTTTCAGTTTCTACGGTGTGTTGCGGGCCGGCGGTATTCCGGTCCCGATCTACCCGCCCGCGCGGCTGTCGCAGATCGAGGAACATCTGCGCCGCCATGCGCGCATCCTCGACAACGCCCGCGCCGCGATGCTGATCACCGTCGCGGAGGCAAAGCCCTTCGCGCGGCTGCTGCGCCTGCAAGTGGAGGGACTGCGCACGGTCGTCACCCCCGAGGAAATCGTCGAGGCCGCGGCGCCGGCGGGCCAGGCCGCGCCCGCAGTGCAGGCGCAGGACATCGCGCTGTTGCAGTACACCTCCGGCTCCACCGGCAACCCCAAGGGCGTGATTCTCACGCACGCCAACCTGCTGGCGAACATCCGCGCCATGGGCGAGGCGATCGGCGCCAACTCCAGCGATGTGTTCGTGAGCTGGATGCCGCTGTATCACGACATGGGGCTCATCGGCGCCTGGCTCGGCAGCCTGTACTACGCCGTGCCGCTGGTCGTGATGTCGCCGCTCAGCTTTCTCACGCGACCGGAGCGGTGGCTGTGGGCCATCCACCGGCACCGCGCGACGCTTTCGGGCGCGCCCAACTTCGGCTACGAACTGTGCCTGCGGCGCGTCCAGGACCGCGACATCGAGGGCCTGGACCTGAGTTCCTGGCGCGTGGCATTCAACGGCGCCGAGCCGGTCAGCCCCGATACCATCGCCCGTTTCCATGAACGGTTCGCCCGCTACGGTTTACGGCGCGAGACCATGTACCCGGTGTTCGGGTTGGCGGAATCATCCGTGGGCCTCGCCTTTCCGCCTCCCGGACGCGCGCCCGTGGTCGATCGCATCGACCGCGAGGCATTCATGCGCGAAGGCCGTGCCGTGCCCGCTGCGGCGGACGATGCGAACGCGCTGCGCTTTGTCGCCTGCGGACAACCCCTGGCCGGGCACCAGATTCGCCTTGTCGATGCCACCGGCTATGAGGTAAGCGAACGCGAAGAAGGCCGACTCGAGTTTCAGGGGCCCTCGGCGACCTCCGGTTATTTCCGCAATCCGGAGGAAACCCGGCGCCTGTTTCACGACGGCTGGCTGGATTCCGGCGATCTCGCCTACATGGCCGGCGGCGACGTGTACATCACCGGGCGCGTGAAAGACGTCATCATCCGCGCCGGGCGCAATATCTATCCGCATGAACTGGAAGAGGCGATCGGCAATCTGCCGGGCATGCGCAAGGGATGCGTCGCCGTATTCGGCAGCATCGATCGCGCCACCGCCACCGAGAAGCTGGTGGTGCTGGCGGAAACCCGCGAGACGGAGCCGGACGCACGCGAACAATTGCAAACCGCGATCACCGCCCTCGCGGTGGATCTGGCCGGCGCCGCGCCGGATGACGTGGTGCTCGCGTCCCCGCACACCGTGCTCAAAACCTCGAGCGGCAAGGTGCGCCGCGCCGCCAGCCGCGAACTTTACGAACGCGGCCGTTTGACCGCACCCACGCGCCCCGCGTGGCGACAGATTCTGCATCTGGCTTGGAGCGGCGTGGCGCCGCAACTGCGCCGGGCCGTGCGCGCGGCCGGTGCCCTGCTGTATGCGCTCTATGCCTGGACGCTGTTCTGGATATTGACGCCGCCGGTGTGGCTGGCGGTGGCAGCGCTTCCACGCCCCGCCTGGGCACTGGCCGTTATTCGCGCGGCGGCAAAATTGGTGCGGCGTCTGGCTGGCGTGTCTTTGCACGTGCAGGGGCTCGACAAGCTGCCACGCGGCCCGCACGTAATTGCGGCCAATCACGCGAGTTATCTGGATAGCATCGTTCTTGCCGCCGTGTTACCCGGGGTATTCAGCTTCGTCGCCAAGCGCGAACTCACCGCGCTTTTTGTCGCGCGCGTTTTTTTGCGGCGCATCGGGGCGGAATTCGTGGAACGCTTCGAGCTGGCGCGCGGCGTGGAAGACGCGCGCGTAGTGGCACACGCCGCACAACACGGACAAACACTGGTGTTTTTTCCCGAAGGCACGTTCACGCGCACGCCGGGGCTGCTGCCGTTTCACATGGGCGCGTTCG
>JBBTKS010000131.1:0-1549 GCA_038058885.1 Pseudomonadota bacterium | reverse complement strand
CTCGCCGCCGATGAGGAGCACCTGGTCGATCGACACCTGGTCGCCCACGGGGGCGCTGAGCCGCTCCACGTAGATCGTGTCCCCCTTCTCCACCCGGTATTGTTTTCCGCCGGTCTTGATGATCGCGTACACGAGCCCTAGCCTCCCTCGGCAGCCCCGCCGAAACATCCGACCCTAGCATGAGATCCAGAGCAGCGTCAAGCCACCGCTAGTGTAGTGTCCCAGAAATAACTAGACAGCGACTTTCGTGGTTTTGCGGCGGCGCGACAGGGTGCATCCCGGCTGAATCGACTCCAGCCGTTGACGGGCCCGGTCAAGTTTCGCCACGATGTCACCTACCGTCGCGGTCCAAATGAAGGGCCGGGGTGCGTCGTTCCACGCCGCGAGATACGCATCGATAGCCTCGATCAAGGTCAGCACACTGGGGAACACGCCGCAGCGAATGGCCTTGTCCGTCAGTTCGCGAAACCACCGTTCGACCAGATTGAGCCAGCTGGAGCTGGTCGGCACGAAGTGACACACGAAGCGCGGATGCGTCGCCAACCACGCTTGGACCTCCGGGGTCTTGTGGGTGCCGTAGTTGTCCATGATCACGTGGAGGGTCAACTCGGCGGGGTACGCCGCATCCAGACGCCGCAGAAACTTCAGCCACTCCTGGTGCCGATGCCGGGCCTGACACTGGCCAATCACCTTGCCCGCCAGCACATCCAAGGCGGCGAACAACGTCGTGGTGCCGTTCCGCTTGTAGTCGTGTGTCATCGTCCCGCACCGCCCCTTCTTCAGAGGCAGGCCGGGTTGCGTGCGATCCAAAGCCTGGATTTGGCTCTTCTCGTCCACGCATAACACGACGGCCTGCTGCGGCGGATTCATATAGAGACCGACCACATCCGTCAGCTTCTCCAAGAATCTCGGGTCGCGCGACAACTTGAAGGTCCGATGCAGGTGCGGCTTGAGATTGTGCAACTGCCACAGGCGGTTGACCGTGTTCTTGCTCACGCCCTGGGCCGCCGCCATGGACCGGCAACTCCAATGCGTCTGGCCCGGTGGTCGACTCTGGAGGGTCGCCGTGATCAGGTCATCGCGTTTCGCGAGGTCGTACTGCGGCCGCCGTCCCCGCCCGTCGGCAATCTCCCAGACCGCCCCGACCCCCTCTTGGCTCACCCGCGTGCGCCACAACGCCACGGTATGCCGGTTCACCCCCAGCGCGTCTGCGATCTTCAGATCGCTCACCCCAGCGGCCGCCTCCAACACTACGCGGCACCGCAACGCGATCTGTTGCGGCGTGCTCGGGGCGTGGGCCCAGGCTGCCAGTCGCTGGAGATCGTCGGCCGCCACACGGTCCGCGATGCTCGCGTGCCTCATGCCCACGAGTATCGCACCTTCCCCTAAACATGTCTAGTTATATGTGGGACACTACACTAGTTCTTGCCCTCTCCCGCGTTCTTGTTGTCCTCGACCTCGACCTTGGCCAGGAACATGCCCGGCGGATGCGGCCGGTACACCAGCAGGAAGGCGACCTCGCCGGGCGTCAGGGTCGTGAGCAGCTCCC
>JBBTKS010000130.1:0-15650 GCA_038058885.1 Pseudomonadota bacterium | reverse complement strand
GCTCCAGCGGAAACCGATGACGGCAAGCCCGATCACCACCGCATGCACCAGCACGGCATAAACAATGGCCCGGATTCTCCCCGGATTGCGTCGCAGCGTCCTGGCAAACACGTTATGGTTTTCTCGGCGGTTCGGTCAACAGCCCTACGCTCGGCGCACCGGCCGACTGCAGCAGTGTCATCGCCCTGACCACTTCACCGTAATTGGATTGCCGGTCGCCGCGGATCAGCACCGGGGTCTGCGGGCGCGCCCGCAGGATCGCCGCCACTTTCCGGCTCAATTCCTCGGACGTGATGCGGCGGTCGTCGAGAAAATACCGGCCCTCGCGATCCACCGTGACCACCAGCGTCTCGCGATCCTGGCTGTCCACCGGCTGCGCCGCGGCCTTGGGCAGATCCACCTTCACGCCCTGCGAGAGCAAGGGCGCCGTGATCATGAAGATCACGAGCAGCACCAGCATGACGTCAATGTACGGCACGACGTTGATCTCGCTCATCAGCTTCTTGCGGCGCTTGCGATAAGCCTCCATGGTCAGGCCCTCGAGGCAAACGCCTGGCGCTGGAGAATGCTGGCGAATTCCTCCATGAAGATTTCGTAGCGCGTCACCAGCCGTTCGACATTATGGGAATAGCGGTTATACGCGATAACCGCCGGAATGGCGGCAAACAGGCCGATGGCGGTGGCAATGAGCGCTTCGGCGATACCCGGGGCGACATGCGCGATGGTGGCCTGCTGAACCATGCCGAGCGAGCGGAATGAGTTCATGATGCCCCAGACCGTGCCGAACAAACCGACATAGGGGCTGGTCGAACCGACCGTGGCGAGGAACGATAAATGCGTCTCGAGATAATCGATCTCGCGCGAAAGCCCCACGCGCATGGCGCGCTGCACGCCCACGAGTATGTCCATGGGCTGGATATTGGCCTGCTGATGGAGGCGCTTGTACTCGCGAAACCCTTCGACAAAAATGCTGGCCATGCCGGTGGCGCTCGCCTCCTTGCGCGACTGTTCGGAGAACATCTGATTCAGATTCGCGCCGGACCAGAACTTGGCCTCGAAGCGGTCAGCCACGGCCTTGGCGCTCTTCAACGCAAACCATTTGCGGAAGATCATGGTCCAGGAAAGCACCGACGCGGCCAGCAGCATAAGCAACACCAGTTGCACCGGCAGCGAGGCGTGCTGGATCAGCGACCACATGGCGATGCCTTCGGTGGCGTTGACGTTCACGGTGCCTCCCTCGCCTCCAGCTGTGCGCGGAGACGCGGTGGAATGGCGCAGGGCGCGAACGTGGCGGCGTCGAGGCAGGCCACCTTCACTTCGCCCTCGCACAGCGTGAGACCCTCGCGCCGTATCTGCTGCGCAAAGGTAATGCTGGCGTTCCCGCGTTTCGCGACCTGCGCCGTCGCCTCGAGCAGGTCATTGAAACGGGCGGGCTTCAGGAAGTCGAGCTTGACGGAGCGCACGGCAAATAGGACGCCGTCACGCCGGGAAAGTTCATCCTGTTCGAAGCCCAGGGCGCGCAGCCATTCAGTGCGCGCCCGTTCCATGAATTTCAGATAATTGGAATAGTAAACCACGTTGCCAGCGTCCGTATCCTCGTAATAAACCCGGATGGGGATGGAAAAAACCTTGCTCACGCGTCGGCCAGACTATGTTTCACCGAAGATGTCGCGCTGCGGACGCTCGGAAGCCACCGGGGCGTTGAGATCGAAATGCCGCCACGCCAGGGCCGTGGCCATGCGCCCGCGCGGCGTGCGCATGAGGTAGCCCTGCTGAATCAGGAACGGCTCGATCACGTCCTCAATGGTATCACGCTCTTCGCTGATAGCGGCGGCGAGGTTGTCCACCCCCACCGGGCCGCCGGAAAATTTTTCGATCACCGCCAGCAGCAGCTTGCGGTCGAGCATGTCGAACCCGCACTGGTCCACTTCTAGCATGTTGAGCGCCAGCTCGGCGATGTCGCTCGTCAACCGCCCGTCGCCTTTGATCTGGGCAAAATCACGCGCGCGGCGCAGCAGGCGATTGACGATGCGCGGCGTGCCGCGTGAGCGGCGCGCAATCGCCGCCACGGCATCGGGCTCGATCGGTATCTCCAGAATCCCCGCGGAACGCGCGACGATCCGGGCCAGCTCCTCGGGATTGTAAAACTCCAGGCGCTGGACGATGCCGAAGCGGTCGCGCAGCGGCGAGGTCAGCAGTCCCGCGCGCGTGGTTGCCCCCACCAGCGTGAACGGCGGCAGATCGAGCTTGATGGAGCGGGCCGCCGGGCCCTCGCCGATGAGAATGTCGAGTTGGTAGTCCTCCATCGCCGGATAGAGGATTTCCTCGACGATGGGGCTCAAGCGGTGAATCTCGTCGATAAACAGGACGTCGTTCGGTTGCAGGTTGGTCAGGATGGCCGCCAGGTCGCCGGGGCGCTCCAGCACCGGCCCCGAAGTCTGGCGCAGGCCCACGCCCATTTCATTGGCGATGATATGGGCCAGCGTGGTCTTGCCGAGGCCCGGCGGTCCGAACAGCAGCACATGGTCCAGCGCCTCATGCCGCCCGCGGGCGGCGGCGATGAAAATCTCCATCTGCCGCCGGATCGGTTCCTGACCGACGTATTCCGCCAGGCGCGCCGGACGCAGCCGGCGCATATCGACGGTTTCGTCGGTCGCTTCCACCGCGTGTGCGGATACCAGTCGGTCGGTTTCGATCATATAAGTCTTCTTCCAACTCCCCCTCTCCCTACGGGAGAGGGTAAGGGGTGAGGGTCAATCATATAACTCTTCTTCCACACTATCCTTTCCACACCCTCATCCCCGTCCCTTCTCCCGGAGGGAGAAGGGAACGAGCCGGGCACGCAACCCCTTTACCCGGGGAGAGGCAAGGGGTGAGGGTTCCTTCCTTCATACTGCCATGCCCTTCAGGGCCTGACGAATGATTTCTTCCGCGCTCAGTCCCTTGGTGGAAGCACCGCGTACCGCGCGGCTCGCCTCGTTGGGTTTGTAGCCGAGCGCCACCAGCGCGCTCACCGCTTCGCTCACCGGATCGCCCGGCACCGCCGGACCGGCGGCGGTGGACGCCAGCAGCGGAATATCCTTGGGCAACTTGTCGCGCATCTCGATCACCAGGCGTTCGGCGGTCTTGCGTCCGATGCCCGGCACTTTGGTCAGTCGCGCGATATCCTCTTCCGCCACGCAGCGGCTGAACTCCTCGTCCGAGAGTCCCGAGAGCACCGCAAGCGCCACGCGCGGGCCCACGCCATTGACCTTGAGCAGCTCGCGGAACAGCCGCCGCTGCGCCTCGCGGACGAAACCATATAATAGATGCGCATCCTCGCGCACCACGAGATGGGTATAAAGCGTGACCCTCTCACCCACCGCCGGAAGTTCGTAAAAAGTGGTCATGGGCGCTTCCAGCTCGTAACCCACGCCGCCCACGTCCAGCATCAGCGCCGGCGGCTCCTTGCGCAACAGCACGCCTTGCAGCCGGCCGATCACAAGGGCAACCTCATCCCGCGCCGCCCCGAGGGTCGCCGTGGGAGCGATCGCAGGCCCACGGCATGGTGCGCGTGGCAGATGGCACAGGCGAGCGCATCGGCGGCATCGGCCTGCGGCGCGGCGCTGAGCCCGAGCAGCGCCTTCACCATGTGCTGAACCTGCTGTTTGCCGGCATGGCCCTTGCCCACGGCGGCGCGCTTGATCTGAAGCGCAGTGTACTCGGTGACGTCGAGCATCTGGTTGGCGCCGGCGAGAATCGCCGCGCCGCGCGCCTGCCCCAGCTTGAGCGCGGAGTCGGCGTTTTTTGCCATGAATATCTTTTCGATGGCCAGCATCGTCGGTTGGTAGGTCTTGATGATCTCGGTCACCCCGTCATAGACGGTCTTCAGCCGGTCGGCGAGTTCGCCCTGGGGCACGCGCACGCAGCCACTGGCAATGTATTCTATACGGCCGTTGCGCAACACCTGCACCACACCGAAGCCGGTAACGCGGGAACCGGGATCGATGCCAAGGATGCGCATCAGTGTGCTCCGTTTCTCCGGGACAAATCCATCCTCGTGCAATACACCGGGCTTACCCCTCTCCCCTTGCCCTCTCCCGCAAGGGGAGAGGGGGAGTTGGTGAAAATCCCTGTTTCGATTGGCGCATCAGCCGGCCAGCTTGAGTAATTCTTCAGGGAGGTCTGCATTGGAGAATACATTCTGCACATCCTCCAGATCCTCCAGCGCTTCGAGAAGCTCGAGCAGTTCTTCTGCGTCCGCGCCGCTCACCGGCGCGGAGGTCGAGGCGCGCAGCTGAATCCCGGCATGCTCGGGCTTCAACCCGCGTTTACCCATGGTCTCGACCACCGCATGAAATGCCTCGGGCGCGGTCAACACCTCGATCGAGCCGTCCTTGTCGGAAACGACATCGTCGGCGCCCGCCTCCAGCGCCGCCTCCATGATCCTGTCCTCGCTCGTGCCCGGCGGATAGTTGAGCGCGCCGGTTTTCTTGAAGAGAAACGCCACCGAACCGTCCTGACCCAGATTGCCCCCGTGCTTGGAGAAAGCGTGACGCACCTCGCCCACGGTGCGCGTGCGGTTGTCGGTAGTGCACTCGACCATGATCGCGACTCCGGCCGGACCGTAGCCTTCATAGTGCACTTCATCGTAATGCGCGCCTTCGAGTTCGCCGGTACCGCGCTTGATGGCGCGTTCGATGGTGTCCCGGGTCATGTTCTGATCCAGGGCCTTGTCGATGGCGGTGCGCAGGCGCGGGTTAAGCTTCGGATCGCCCCCGCCACCGGCGCGCGCCGCCACGGTGATCTCGCGGATTATCTTGGTGAAAATCTTGCCGCGCCTGGCGTCCTGCACGCCTTTGCGGTGCTTGATATTGGCCCATTTCGAATGGCCGGCCATGCGAACTCCCGTGGTTTGCCGTGGGCGGCATTAGCGCGCCGCCGGGACAGTTTAACATCGCCGCGTGTGTGTCCCAACCCTTACAACCAGCCAGGGAAGCTCTGATTAAGTCCGTTCGTGGTGAGCCTGTCGAACCACGAACGGATGAATCGCCTCCCATTTACGGGATTTCCCGCTCACCCTTCGACAGGCTCAGGGCGAACGGGAGACTAAATCAGAGCTTCCCTGGCGAAAAAAACTTCCCGTTTACCAGAAACTGTCCGACCCGCTCAGCCACCTCGCGCGAGAACAACATGCCGGTGTGGGAGACAGGCAGCACAAGGTGTTCGCGGGCATCGGGAAAAGCGCTCTCCTTCACGGTCAGCAAACCGTCGTTCGGTCGCGGCAGGCCGCGATACAGCAGCCGGCCCATGCCGAAGGAACGCGTGCCGCAGATCACGCCGATCTCGCGTGGCGGAGACGACCATTCCTGCGGGGTGCCGGCGAGCAGTTGCGCCACACCTGACCCCATGAGCCGGCGCCAGAGCGCATGACGGCTCAGGTGCCGGGCCACGCGGCTGCCGCCGTGCGGCGTGCCCAGCGTCACGATGCGCCCGGCTTGGCGCGACGGCGAATAATGAAACAGTGCCCGGATCAGTATGCCGCCGAGGCTGTGACCCACGAGATGCACGATGTCGGCGTCGAGCGCGTCGAGAAAATGCGCGAGCCGTTCGGCATTCGCGCTCAGATCGGCACGAACCGAAGGATAGGAAAACGCATGAACGGTAAAACCCTGGCGCCGCAAACGCCGCGCGAGCACAAATAGAATGTAGCCCGGGAACCACAGCCCGTGGAGGAGAACGACGGTTTGGGGTCTGGCGTTCGTTGTGGCGAGACGTCTAGTTTGCGGCGGCTGGCATGATTCAACCCTTGGGTCTCAGCTTAAATATGACTTCGCGGTTAGTCCACGAAGCCACCTTGCCCATCGCCTCGTCAAAGGTAAACCAGCCATGGCCGGCATGCTCGGCGGGATTCACCGTTATGAGGATTTCAGCGGGAAGTTCAAGCGCAAAGGCATGCTCGGTGTTTTCCCGCACTTCCGGCGCGTAGCGTGGGCGCCATTTCGGCAGGATCGGATAGCGATGGGACAGCTGTAAATCCCGCAAACCTTCCGTGGCCCTGAGTCCGGTTTCCTCCTGCAACTCGCGCGCCGCGGCCTGCCGCGGTTCGGTTTCTTCCCATAACAGGCTGCCGGTAACCGATTGCCAGAAATCCGGATCGTCGGCGCGCCGCAATAGCAGCACCTTCTCGGTCCGGGTGTAAACCACGACCAGGACCGATTCGGGGCGTTTAAACTTTTTCGTGGGCGGTGACAAAATGTAGCTCTGCTACGCTCGTCTAGTCACAAACCCTCACCCTCATTCCCTCTCCCGCTATTGCGGGAGAGGGAGGCGAGCCGGATGCGCTTCGCGCATGCTCACTAAGATTGGTAGCCCTGCTGCGCTCGTCTTGTCATATTAGGTTGCCTCACCGGCGATTTTCTCCGGGGGCTTGCGCAGCTTGATGTGCAGATCGCGTAGCTGGGTCTCGTCAACCTCGCTCGGCGCATCGGTCATCAGGCACGTCGCCTTCTGCGTCTTGGGAAAGGCGATCACGTCGCGTATCGAATCCACGCCGCTCATGAGCGCGCAGATGCGATCGAGTCCGAAAGCGATGCCGCCGTGCGGCGGCGCGCCGAACTTGAGCGCATCCAGCAGAAAACCGAACTTGGCGCGCGCCTCTTCCGGGCCGATGCCGAGCGCGGCGAACACCTTCTCCTGCACGTCCACGCGGTGGATGCGGATCGAACCGCCGCCGATCTCGGAGCCGTTCAGCACCACGTCGTAGGCGCGCGCCTTCACATTCGCGGGATCGAGGTCGACGCGCTCCAGATCTTCGGTCTTGGGCGAGGTGAACGGATGGTGCAATGCCACCCAGCGCTTGGCATCGGCGTCATAATCGAACATCGGAAAATCCACGACCCACAGGATTTTCCAGCCGGCCTGCCTGAGGCCCAGATCCTCGCCAAGCTTCAGGCGCAACGCGCCCAATGAATCGTTGACCACCTTGGCGGTGTCGGCCCCGAAGAAAATCAGATCTCCCGTCTGTGCGGAGGTGCGCTGCATGATCCCGGCGATGACGTCGTCCGGCAGGAACTTGAGGATCGGCGATTGCAGGCCGTCGCGTCCCTTCGCCGCGTCGTTGACCTTTATATAGGCCAGTCCCTTGGCGCCATACTGGCCGACAAAGGCGGTGTATCCGTCGATCTGGCTGCGGGGCAATTCGCCGCCCTTGGGCACGCACAACGCCGCCACGCGGCCATTGGGATTGTTCGCGGGACCGGCGAACACCTTGAATTCGACGTGCTTCATGAGATCGCCGACGTCGACCAGTTCCAGCGGCACGCGCAGGTCGGGCCGGTCCGTGCCATAGCGTCGCGCGGACTCGTCGTAACTCATGCGCGGGAAGGGATGGGGCAGTTCCACGGACAGCACGTTCTTGAACAGAACGCGCAGCATCTCTTCCATGAGTTCCATCACGCCGTTCTCATCGAGGAACGAAGTCTCGATATCGACCTGGGTAAATTCCGGCTGACGGTCGGCGCGCAGGTCTTCGTCGCGGAAACAGCGCGTGATCTGGTAGTAGCGCTCGAATCCCGCCACCATCAGCAGCTGCTTGAACAGTTGCGGCGACTGCGGCAGCGCGAAGAAATGCCCCGGATGCGTGCGCGAGGGAACGAGATAGTCGCGCGCGCCCTCGGGCGTGGACTTGGTGAGCATCGGGGTTTCGATTTCGGTGAAGTCGTGATCCTCGAGATAGCGACGCAGGGTCTGCGTGACCTTGTGGCGCAGGCGCAGGTTCTTCTGCATGAAATCGCGGCGCAGGTCGAGATAGCGGTACTTGAGGCGCACCGGCTCCGAGAGATCCACTTCGTCGAGCTGGAACGGCAAGGCCTCGGCGCGGTTGAGAATCTCGATGCCGTCGGCCACCACTTCCACTTTCCCGGTGCGCAAATGCGGATTTTCGGTGCCGGCCGGGCGCGCGCGTATCTTGCCTTGCACGCGCAGCACGAACTCGGAACGCACCGACTCGGCGGCGGCAAAGGCCTGTTTCCGGTCCGGATCGAACACGGTCTGGACCACCCCGGCGCGGTCGCGCAGGTCGATGAAAATCACGCCGCCGTGATCGCGCCGGCTATGCGCCCAGCCACAGAGCGTGACGTGTTGGCCAATGAGGGATTCGTTGAGTTCGCCGCAAAAATGACTGCGCATGCCTGACCTGTTTTTTGTTTAAGAAACTATAAGAAAAAGGCTCACCGCAAAGGCGCGAAGAACGCGAAGAAAAACTCTCTTGTAACGCAAAAAACTTTTACCTTCTTTGCGCTCTTTGCGTCTTTGCGGTGGAATTTCATTTTGTCAGAGATTCTAAGCGAGAGAAACCGAGGCACGCTCAGGAGAGCCGGCGCACACGTGGATCGGTGACTCTGTCTTTCTTGGGCTCCGGAACCACCACGCCGACGGACAGCAGCATCTTGAGGCCGTCGTCCACGCTCATATCGAGTTCAACCACGTCCTCGCGCGGCACCATGAGAAAAAAGCCCGAGGTGGGATTCGGCGTGGTCGGAATGAAAACATTGGTGACGTCCCGTCCGGTCTTGTCCCGGATTTCCTCGGCGCCGGTGCCGGTCTGAAACGCCAGCGACCACATCCCCTGGCGCGGGTATTCCACCAGCACCACCTTGCGAAACGACTTGCCGGAGGAAAACATGCTCTCCGTCACCTGCTTGACCGAGGCATAGATCGAACGGACCAGCGGAATGCGTTGCAGGATCCGTTCGCCGATGTTGAACAATTGCATACCGAAGAGGTTGGTGACGATCATGCCGGTCACGAACACGATCACGGCCGTCAACACCGCTCCCAGGCCCGGGATGTGAAAGCCGAGGATGTTATCCGGCTGGAGGCTTTCGGGAAGCAGTCGCAGCGTCTGGTCCATCAGATCCACCAGAAACGCCACGATCAACAGTGTCACCCCGAGCGGGACCCATACCAGCAGTCCGGCCATGAGGTAACGACGCAGTGCCGCCATCATCTTTTA
The DNA here is from genome assembly GCA_038058885.1 of Pseudomonadota bacterium. Classification (GTDB taxonomy): domain Bacteria; phylum Pseudomonadota; class Gammaproteobacteria; order Acidiferrobacterales; family Sulfurifustaceae; genus Sulfuricaulis. The sequence continues at coordinate 6,655 of JBBTKS010000130.1, read as the reverse complement.
GTGGGCGCAGCCGCAGGTGCCGCCGCCGCAGCCGCCGCCGGCCTTCTTCTTGGGTGGCGTGGAGCCGGATTCGGGTTTCTCCTTCTTCTGGCCGCCTCCCTTGAAATCCGTGGCATACCAGCCCGTGCCCTTGAGCTGGAATCCGGCCGCGGAGATCAGTTTCTTGAGTTCGGACTTGCCACAGCTGGGGCAACCGCTAAGTGCCGGGTCGCTCATTTTCTGAATGACTTCAAACCGGTGGCCACAGGCCCCGCATTCGTATTCGTAAATCGGCATACAGAGCCTCCTGAAAAACAGTACACCCCCAAAATAATGGGGGTGGTAGCTACGGCAGACAAGACGCATTATATCCGGGTGACCGCTGTAACGCATTATTTTTAAAGCATTGTCTGGCTGTCCTCCGGAACCGGGAGCGGGCGGGCCAAGTGTCGCCGCCGTGGCCGATAATCCACTAACCTGATCCAACCGCCTGCGGTCGGCTCGGTCACCGGGTTGATCTGACACGGCACCACCCATGGGAATGGCGCGAGGAGCGCCGCCCGGAAAAGAATCATTAAATTAATGAATTATTTTTCGTTTCACAGGGGGAATATCACCGGGGCTGGAGGCCATGGCAGCGGTGTCCGGGAACCCGGAAATTTCAGGGAAAAATGCCAATGTGCTCTTCTATCCCCCTGGTTTTTCCGCTAAATTATGCCCGGTTCATGGAAACCCCTTAACCCCAACCTTCCACTCAGGAGCACTACATGGCAAACAACAAACCGGGAAAGAAACCGACGACGAAGTCAGAGATCTACGCCCATATCGCTGAGAAAACCAGTCTCAAGCGCAAGGACGTGGTTGCCGTTTTCGATACGTTGACCAGCCTCATCGAGCGCGATCTGAAAAAGGGCCCGGGCATCTTCAATCTCATCGGCATGATGAAAATCAAGATGGTCTACAAGCCCGCCGTGCCGGCCCGCAAGGGTATCAACCCGTTCACCAAGGAAGAGGTCATCTTCAAGGCGAAACCGGCGCGCAACGTGGTCAAGTGTCAGCCGTTAAAAATGCTGAAGGACATGGTTTAAGCGGAAACCCGCCATAACCCCGGCATTTTCGAGAGTAGAAGAATTTAGTTTTTAGGCGAGGCACGCAAGCGCGCGCCGAGGGTGAGACGGATATGCGTCAATGATCTTTGGATCGTTGACACGTCGTGCGGACAGGCCAGGGATGGCCTGTCCCTGACCTTCGCAAGCCCGCATTTTTTAAAGAGAGGTTTGGTTACTCGTCGTCGTCATCCGGGGAATCGTCATCGTCCTCATCCGGATCAACGTCATCGTCAGGCGCATTACCGGTATCCGTTTCTTCAAGTTCGTCTTCGTCTTCCTCGTCGGATTCAAGCCGTTCCAGGTCCAGGCCATACCAGTCGTCCAGATCAATCTCATCGGTTGTGCTGTCACCGTACTGGATCTCAATCGATCCGTCGTTCTCATCGAAAGCAATCACTTCAAACGACCGGCCATCCTCGTCCTCGTAAAAGGCGCCTACCACCGGCTCTTCATACATAGGCATCTTCCACCTCCCGAAAAAATATTGCCCATCTGTAACCAATAAATAAATGTAACCCTGGTGTACGCGTTATGCCATTCATAACCGATATATATAGACGGCATTTGGCGGTCCGCCAGCCCCGGGGTCTACTCTTTTCTAACCGTCCGTTCCGCACTATGCTGTGGCTTCGAATGGCCTTCACCCGACGCAGCGCACCAGGAACTCCAGGGGGAATTATATGATGACAAGACGAACGAAGCGTAGCGCAGTAGGGCTTCATTTATGACAACAGAATGCCTGTTTTGCAAAATGGTGTCGGGTCAGATCAAGCCCAGCACGGTGTACGAAGACGACGACGTGCTGGCGTTCAAGGACATCAACCCCCAAGCCCCGGTACATGTCCTGGTGATTCCCAAAAAACACACTGCCACCCTGAATGACCTGAAGCCGGGGGATGCCGCTCTCGTCGGAAAATTATTGATGACCGCGGCACGGATCGCCAAAGACTCCGGAATCGCCGAGTCGGGTTACCGCGCCGTCTTGAACTGTAATGCCGATGCCGGCCAATCGGTGTTTCATGTGCATCTGCATTTGCTCGGTGGACGTGTTATGCGCTGGCCGCCGGGCTAGGCGCGTGAGGAGTGAGGTGACAGGCGTGAGGAGTTACACCTCACGCCTTACTCCTTACACCTCACATTTAGAAAGGGATGTCGTCGTCAAATTCCCCGGCCACGGCGGGAGTGGTCTTCTTGGCTCCGGCGCTGCCGGTGTTATCCGCCGGCTGGTCCTGATTGAAGTTGTCGTTGCTCGGGGCTCCGGCACCGCCGCGTGAGCCCAGCATCTGCATGTCGTTGGCGACTATTTCAGTGGTATAGCGGTCGTGCCCGTCCTTGTCCGTCCACTTGCGCGTTTGCAGACGGCCTTCGACATATATCTGCGCACCCTTCTTCAGATATTCACCGGCGATTTCCGCCAGACGTCCGAAAAACACGACGCGATGCCATTCGGTTTTCTCCTGCTTTTCGCCGCTGGTCTTGTCCTTCCACGATTCCGACGTTGCCAGCGTGACATTCGCCACCGCCTGGCCGTTGGGGGAATAACGAACTTCGGGATCCCGACCCAGATTACCTACCAGAATTGCCTTGTTTACACCGCGTGCCATGCTCGATTCTCCAATGGTTGATCACGGAGCCCTGTGCCTTGAATATAAAACCATTCTCCGTGAAGTTTAGGGTGCGCTCATCATAGCCAGATTCAAACGCCTCGACAATCCACCCGTGGAATCAGCCTTGGTTCCTCATCTTATGCCGATATGTTAAAGCGGGAAGTGAAAAAAGCTGCACTAATAAATCTGACAAGCTTCAGGTGGAAGGCAGGAGTGCGCGCAGCGCCGGTTCGTCCAGGCGGCGGCTGTCGACTTTGAGATAGGCCACGCCCTCCTCCGCGATCACCTTGGCTTCAGTGACGCCCAGGACAGCCGAAAGCCTTTCTTCCAGGCGACGCGCTTCTTGCGTGCTGAGTTCACGAACATGGAACATCAGGTTTTTCACCGCCGGCAACGGTTTCATGCGAAACGCCAGAACCAGCCAGACACCGATAAGCCCGGCGCCGAACATAAACACGGCGGAAGCGCCGAAATAACTCGACAACAACCCGCCCATGGCGCCACCCACAAAAAAACCGAGAGATTGAAAGGTGTTGTATACACCGATGGCCGTTCCCTTGGACCCCGCGGGCGCGATTTTTGAAATAATCGAAGGCAGGCTGGCTTCCAGGATATTGAACGCCACGAAATAAACTGAAAGCGCGATAAAGATACCCCAGAAATACTGGATCGCCGTAATAAACGCCAGTTGCGCCGCCAGCATGAGCGCCACGGAAGCGATAAATACTTCTTTCAGCCTGGCCTTTTTCTCGCCATAGATGATCGGCGGCACCATGAACAGGAACGAGATGATCATCACCGGCAGGTAAACCTGCCAGTGGTGATTGGCGTCGATGCCGCCGGTCTGTTTGAGCGCAAACGGCAGTACCACGAACATCGACATCTGCACGGCGTGCAGGGCAAAAATTCCAAAATTGAGACGGACCAGTTCGCGGTTACGCAACACGTCGCGGAGTTTCGCCGGAGCCGCTTCGGCGTCGGAATGGAAGTGGCTGTGACGCGGATCGGGGACGGCGGCCTTCACCACGACGATGGCCAGCAACGCCAGCACGCCGGTCATGGCGAAAATTCCCGGGATGTCGATCAAATGGTACAGCGCCGGCCCCAGAACCAGAGAAAGCGCGAAGGTCAGGCCGATGGTCATGCCGATTACGGCCATGGCCTTGGTGCGATGCTCCTCGCGCGTGAGGTCCGCCAGCAGCGCCGTCACCGCCGCGGAAATGGCGCCGGCCCCCTGGATGGCGCGTCCGAAAATCACCATATAAATGTCATGGGCGGAAGCGGCGATAAAGCTGCCGAGGGCAAACAACAGCAGGCCGAAATAGATGACGCGCTTGCGTCCGAAATGATCCGAGGCCATGCCGAAAGGCAGTTGCAGGATCGCCTGGGTGAGGCCATACATACCGAGCGCAATCCCGATCAGGGTATGGCTTTCCCCGCCGGGCAGATGCTCGGCATACACGGCAAATACCGGCAGAATCAGGAACATGCCCAGCATCCGCAGGCCGTAGATACTGGCCAGCCCGATACTCGCCCGCAGTTCGAGCGGGGACATCCGTTCAGAGGGAAGCATGCTTGATTGCTGGATTCGTTGGGAAAAACACCCGGTTTTGCGTATATTAACAGGTTGCCCATAAATCCTGCAGTTCTGGCCGGGCCCCTCGGGGCCGGGTCATTACACCGAGTCGAGCAGCATGGAAACCATTCGAATTCGCGGCGCACGCACGCATAATCTCAAGAATATCGACGTCGACCTGCCGCGCGACAAGCTCATTGTCATCACCGGGCTTTCCGGCTCGGGCAAGTCCTCGCTCGCCTTCGACACGCTCTATGCCGAGGGTCAGCGCCGCTACGTCGAATCGCTGTCGGCCTACGCGCGCCAGTTCCTCGCGCTCATGGAAAAACCGGACGTGGACCTGATCGAGGGCTTGAGCCCGGCGATTTCCATCGAGCAGAAGTCCACCTCGCACAACCCGCGTTCGACGGTCGGCACGGTGACGGAAATTTACGACTATCTGCGCCTGTTGTACGCGCGGGTGGGCGAGCCGCGTTGCCCGGAACACGGCGTGACGCTCTCCGCGCAGACGGTAAGCCAGATGGTGGATCACGTCATGCTGCAGCCCGAGGGTTCGAAGCTCATGCTGCTGGCGCCCATGATCGATGCACGCAAGGGCGAGCACGTGCACATCCTCGACCGGCTGCGCGCCCAGGGTTACATCCGCGCGCGCATCGACGGCACGGTGGTTTCGCTGGACGAAGCGCCGGAACTCCAGAAGAACATCAAGCACACCATCGAGGCGGTGGTGGACCGCGTCGTGGTGCAACGCGGACAGGAACAGCGTCTGGCCGAATCCTTCGAAACCGCGATTGGTCTGGGTGAGGGCCTGGTGCGCACCGTGGTATTGGACGACGAAGGCCGCAGCGCGCAGGAACTGGTTTTCTCGGCGCGCTATGCCTGCCCGCATTGCGGCTACAGCCTGTCCGAACTCGAACCGCGGCTGTTTTCCTTCAACAACCCGGCCGGCGCCTGTCCGTCCTGCGACGGGCTCGGCGTGCGCCAGTTCTTCGATCCCGCGCGCGTGGTCAGCGATCCCAGCCTGCCGCTGCCGGCCGGGGCGATTCGCGGCTGGGACCGGCGCAACGCATTTTATTTCCAGATGCTGGAATCGCTGGCCAAGCACTACAAGTTCGATCTCGACGTGCCGTTTGAGGAGCTGCCGGAAAAAATACGCCACGTGATCCTCCACGGGAGCGGCGAGGAGATCATTACCTTCACCTATCTCGGCGAACGCGGGCTGCACTCGCGGCGCAAGCACGCCTTCGAGGGCGTGATTCCCAACATCGAACGGCGTTACCGCGAGACCGAATCCAGCTCAGTCCGCGAGGAAATGGCGAAGTATCTCAGCCATCAGCCGTGCGAAACCTGCGGCGGATCGCGCCTCAAAACCGGGGCACGGCACGTGTACATCGAGAACCGGCCGCTGCACGAACTCACCCAGCTGCCGATTCGCGCGGCACTGGATTTTTTCCATGCCCTGCGCCTCGAAGGCAGCCGCGGTGAAATTGCCGCCAAGATCGTCAAGGAGGTCGCCAACCGGCTCGGCTTTCTGGTCAGTGTCGGGCTGGATTACCTGACGCTGGCGCGCGCGGCGGAAACCCTCTCCGGCGGCGAGGCGCAGCGCATCCGCCTCGCCTCGCAGATCGGCGCCGGGCTGGTCGGTGTCATGTACGTGCTCGACGAGCCTTCCATCGGCCTGCACCAGCGCGACAACGCGCGCCTGCTCGACACCCTGCGGCACTTGCGCGACCTGGGCAACACCGTGATCGTGGTGGAACATGACGAAGAGGCTATTCGCGCCGCAGATCACGTGCTCGACATCGGCCCCGGGGCGGGCGTGCACGGCGGCGAGATCGTGGCCCAGGGCACGCCCGAGGAAATCGTGCGTCACCCGCGCTCGATTACCGGTGCCTATTTACGTGGCGAGAGGGAAATCGCCGTCCCGTCCGTGCGGACACCCAACGATCCAGCGCGCCAGATCGTTCTACGCGGCGCCACCGGCAACAACCTGAAAGACGTGGAGGTGTCGATACCGGTGGGGCTTTTCACCTGCGTGACCGGCGTCTCCGGTTCCGGAAAATCCACGCTCATCAACGACACCCTGTATGCCTCGGTCGCCAAGCATCTCTACGGGGCGGCGCTCGAACCGGCGCCGTGCCGCGCCATCGAGGGGCTCGACCAGTTCGACAAAATCGTGGACATCGACCAGGCGCCGATCGGGCGCACGCCGCGTTCCAACCCGGCGACCTATACCGGCCTGTTCACGCCGATCCGCGAACTGTTCGCCGCCACGCCGATGGCGCGCGAGCGCGGCTACGGACCGGGCCGCTTCTCGTTCAACGTGAAGGGCGGGCGCTGCGAGGCCTGCCAGGGTGACGGCCTGATCAAGGTGGAGATGCATT
>JBBTKS010000129.1:0-4578 GCA_038058885.1 Pseudomonadota bacterium | reverse complement strand
GGGAGAGGGCAAAGGGTGAGGGGGATCAAACACCCCTCATCCCCATCGGTTCCTGCCGGGGTGCGCGAACACCCCGCGCACCCGCTCGATGGCGCGGATGTCCACCGGACATCCGCGAAATCCCCCTCTCGCCTCCCGCAAGGGGAGAAGGGAGCGAGCCGAGCGCGCTACGCGCAATTACAAAACCTCCGGCGCGAGCGAAATGATCTTCATGAACTGCTCGTTGCGAAGCTCGCGCGTCACGGGTCCGAAAATACGCGTGCCGATCAGTTCGCGCTTGGTGTCCAGCAGCACCGCCGCATTGGTGTCGAAGCGGATCACCGAACCGTCCGTCCGGCGCACGCCCTTGCGGGTACGCACGATGACGGCGTCGTAGACATCGCCCTTCTTGACCTTGCCGCGCGGAATCGCTTCCTTCACGCTGACCTTGATCACGTCACCAATACCGGCATAACGGCGATGGGAACCCCCCAGCACCTTGATGCACTGCACCGTTTTTGCCCCGCTGTTGTCGGCAACCATCAGCGTGGTCTGCATCTGGATCATTAGCCTGTCTCCACACGGCGCCCCGCCCCGGGCGAAAGCGCGCGATTATAACATTCGCACCAAAATCAGCCAAAATTCAAAGCCTTATTCAGACCTCGCGGGCCCGTTCCAGCACCTTCACCAGACGCCAGGCCTTGGACTTGGACAGCGGCCGGCATTCCTCGATCTGCACCAGATCGCCTTCTTTACACTCGTTGCTCTCGTCATGCGCGTGCAGCTTGGTATGGCGCGTCACGATCTTGCCGTACAGCGGATGGCGGATACGGCGATCCACCTGCACGGTAATCGTCTTGTTCATCTTGTTGCTGATCACGCGTCCGCTCAGCGAGCGCGCGGTTTTTGTCTTTTCGCCCATGTCCTTATCTCGACTTCTCGTTCATGACGGTGCGCAGTCGCGCGATATTGCGCCGCACCTTCGGCAGATTCGCGGTATTGGCCAGCTGTCCGGTCGCCTTCTGCATGCGCAGGTTGAATTGTTCGCGCAGCATGTCAGTCAGCTCCTTCTGGCGCGCCGCGGTATCCATCTCTCGATATTCTTTCGTTTTCATCTTCTGTCTTCTGTCTGCCTTACAACGTTCTGGTCACGAACGTGGTTCGGAGCGGGAGTTTGGCGGCCGCGAGCTTGAACGCCTCGCGCGCTTCCTGCTCGTTGATGCCTTCCATCTCATACAGCACGGCGCCGGGTTTGACCTCGGCCACCCAGTACTCGACGTTGCCCTTGCCGCTGCCCATGCGCACTTCGAGCGGTTTCTTGCTCACCGGCTTGTCCGGAAACACCCGGATCCAAACGCGTCCGCCGCGCTTGATAAAATGGGTGAGCGCGCGGCGCGCGGCCTCGATCTGGCGCGAGGTCAGGCGCCCGCGGGCAACCGACTTCAGGCCATACTCGCCGAAGCTCACCTTGTTGCCGCGCAAGGCCAAGCCGCGGTTGCGGCCCTTCATCATCTTGCGATACTTCGTTCGTTTTGGTTGCAGCATATTCCAACCTTAAAATAGATTCTCACCAACTCCGACCGGAACAGAGATTCTCACCTACTCCCCCTCTCCCTGAGGGAGAGGGTAAGGGGTGAGGGGGATAAAACACCCCTCATCCCCATCCCTTCTCCCTCAATGGGAGAAGGGAGCGAGCCGAGCGCGCTCGCGCGCGATTTGATTCGCTCTGAAGCGAGCCGTTGTGCGCTACGCGCACATTTCATTCACCCGGCCGTCGCCCCTTTCTTCTGAGTCTCGGCGTCTTCCGTCTTGGGCGCGTCCTTGTCGAACACCTCGCCCTTGAAGATCCACACCTTCACGCCGATCTTGCCGTACGTCGTCTGGGCCTCGGAAAAACCGTAATCGATGTCGGCGCGCAGCGTATGCAGCGGCACGCGACCCTCGCGATACCATTCGGTGCGCGCGATCTCGGCGCCGTTCAGGCGGCCGGCGACCATGACCTTGATGCCCAGCGCGCGCAGCCGCATGGCATTGGTCACCGCGCGTTTCATGGCGCGGCGGAACATGATACGTTTCTCGAGCTGCTGCGCGATATTCTCCGACACCAGCTGCGCGTCCAGCTCCGGCTGGCGCACTTCTTCCACCGCCAGCTGCACCGGACGGCCGGCGATCTTGGTCATTTCCTGGCGCAGCTTCTCGATGTCCTCGCCCTTCTTGCCGATGACGATGCCGGGACGCGCGGTGTGCACGGTGATATTGATGCTCTGTGCCGGACGCTCGATCACGATCGTGCTCAGCGCCGCGTTCTTGAGCCGCAGCTTGAGGTAGTCGCGCAGCGCAATATCCGAGAGCAGGTTCTGGGTATAGGATTTGGTGCCCGCGTACCACTTGGCGGTCCAGTCGCGGCTGATCCCCATGCGGAATCCGATCGGATTGATTTTCTGGCCCATCAGCTTTTCTCCTTCTTCACGGCCTTGGACCGCTTCTTCTCATCGCTCACCACCACCGTGATGTGACTGGTGCGCTTGAGAATACGCACGCCGCGCCCTTTGGCGCGGGCATGAAAACGGCGCAACGTGGGTCCGCCGTCGACCTGGATCGTCGCGACCTTCAGTTCATCCACGTCCGCACCCTCGTTGTGCTCGGCATTGGCGATGGCCGATTCGAGCACCTTGCGCAGGTGGCCCGCCGCCTTCTTGGGGCTGAACTGGAGCAGCTCCAGGGCGCGCGCCACCGGCAGGCCGCGGATCTGGTCGGCGACCAGCCGCCCTTTTTGCGCGGACACACGAACGTATTTCAGAATGGCAGTGGCTTGCATGGCATTACTTTTCCATCGTCACTTCTTTGTTGGCTCTTCCGTTGTGACTTTGCGGTCACCCGAGTGCACCTTGAAGGTCCGGGTGGCGGCGAATTCGCCGAGCTTGTGGCCGACCATATTTTCGGTAACCAACAGCGGCACATGCAGCCGCCCGTTGTGCACCGCGATCGTCAGGCCCACGAAATCCGGCGTGACGGTCGAGCGGCGCGACCAGGTCTTGATCGGCTTCTTGCTGTTTTCCATGCGCGCCTTGTCCGCCTTCGCGGCGAGGTGCGCGTCGACAAATGGTCCTTTTCTGACTGAACGTGGCACGGTCCGGAACCCCTCTTACTTACGTCTGTGAATAATCATGGAATTGGTGCGCTTGTTGGCGCGCGTCTTGTAACCCTTGGTCGGCGTGCCCCACGGGCTCACCGGATGGCGTCCACCCTTGGTGCGGCCTTCGCCGCCGCCGTGCGGATGATCCACCGGGTTCATGGCCGTGCCACGCACCGTCGGACGAATGCCGCGCCAGCGCGACGCTCCCGCCTTGCCGATCTTGCGCAGTGAATGCTCGGCATTCCCGACTTCGCCGATGACGCCGCGACACTCCACGTGCACCTTGCGTACCTCACCGGAACGCAGTCGCAGCTGCGCGTAGTCGCCGTCGCGCGCGATCAGCTGCAGGCTCGCGCCCGCGGCACGTCCCAACTGGGCGCCGGCACCGGGCTTGAGCTCCACACAATGCACGGTCGAACCCACCGGAATACTGCGCAGCGGCAGGCAGTTGCCGGCCTTGATCGGGGACTCGGGCCCGGACAGGATTTCCATGCCCGCCGTCACGCCCTTGGGGGCGATGATGTAGCGGCGCTCGCCGTCCTTGTACAGTACCAGCGCGATATTGGCGCTGCGATTCGGATCGTACTCCAGTCGTTCCACGCGGCCCGGAATGCCGTCCTTGTCGCGCCGGAAATCGACGAGGCGATAGTGGCGCTTGTGACCGCCACCCTGATGCCGCGTACAAATGCGGCCCAGATTGTTGCGTCCGCTGCCACGGTTTTTCTTCTCGAGCAGCGGCGCGTGCGGCGCGCCCTTGTACAGGTCGGGGCTTCTCACCCGAACCATGGCGCGGACACCCGCGGAAGTTGGCTTGCTCTTGACCAGTGCCATTGCCTGAATTCCTTATTGCTGCCCGACGAAATTGATGTCCTGGCCCGGCTTCAGGCGCACATAAGCCTTCTTCCAGTCCTGCCGGCGGCCGGCGTTACGTCCGCTCTTGCGCTTGCCCAGCACGTTCGTCACCGTCACCGATTCCACCTGGACGTTGAACATTTTTTCCACCGCCAGCTTGATCACCGGCTTGGTCGCATCGGGACGCACTTCGAATACCATCTGCCGGTTCTTGTCCGCCAGCCGCGTGCTCTTTTCGGAGATATGCGGCGCGAGAATCACCTGAAACAGTTTTTCTTCGCTGACGTGCGCCGCCTTTGGCACCCGCGCGGCGGACGCGCTGCGCGCACCCGTTTTCTTTTTGGCAGAAGTGGTCATGCCAGCATCTCCTCGAGCTTCTTCACCGCGCCCTGGGTCATGATCACTTTTTCATGACGCACCAGGGTCACCGGATCGGCCTGGCTCACGGTGCGGACATCCACGTCCGGAAGATTACGCGCCGCCAGCGCCAGATTGCTGTTGAGCGTATCCGTCACGATCAGCACATCGGCGGTATCCAGCTTCTTGAGCTTCTCCACCAGGGTCTTGGTCTTGGGCTGATCCATGTTGAATTCGGAAACCGTCACCAGCCG
>JBBTKS010000128.1:0-3417 GCA_038058885.1 Pseudomonadota bacterium | reverse complement strand
AGCTGCATTTCGAAATTCGATACCGCGGTGCTCCGGTGGACCCGCAGGACTATCTTCCCAGAAAGTAATTATGCCACCACGCAAACCGCTCCGCGCCCCCGTTAAAAAGGGCAAATTCAAAGCCAAAGTCAAATCACCTGACGCGATCAAGGTATCGCCCGAAGCCGAAGAGATCGAGGACGAGACCGTCGTTCCGGCCGAGGAAGCCGAAGAAGAAACGGCCGAGGAAACGGCCCCCAAGGCGGCAGCCGAGGACGAAGAGCCCGAAACCGGCGGACGCAGGGCGGGCGACGTGTACTATTCGCACGCGGACGCCACGCGCATCTATCTTAAGGAGATCGGTTTTTCGCCGCTCCTGTCCGCCGAGGAGGAGGTCTTCTTCGCGCGCAAGGCGCAAAAAGGCGACGGCAAGGCGCGCAAGCGCATGATCGAAAGCAACCTGCGCCTCGTGGTCAAAATCGCCCGCCGTTACATGAACCGCGGCCTTTCGTTGCTCGATCTCATCGAGGAAGGCAATCTCGGCCTGATTCGCGCCGTGGAAAAGTTCGACCCCGAGCGCGGCTTCCGTTTCTCCACCTACGCGACGTGGTGGATACGGCAAACCATCGAGCGCGGCATCATGAACCAGACGCGCACCATCCGCCTGCCGGTGCACGTGCTCAAGGAGATCAATATCTACCAGCGCGCGGCCCGTTACCTCGCGCAGAAACTGGACCACGAGCCATCGCCGGAAGAGGTCGCGAATTTGCTCGACAAGCCGGTCGAAGACGTCAAAGGCATGCTGGGTCTCAATGAGCGTGTCGCCTCGGTCGACGCCCCGCTGGATGACGACCCCGACCGCTCACTGCTGGACGCTATTGCCGACGAGCGCACGCCCGATCCGGAGAAGGTGTTGCAGCGTGACGACCTGCAGCAGCTGATCCAGCAGTGGCTGGATGAACTCAACGACAAGCAGCGCGAGGTGGTCGAGCGCCGTTTCGGGCTGAACCACCGCGAGATCTCCACGCTGGAGGAAGTCGGCGCCGACATTGGCGTGACACGCGAGCGGGTACGCCAGATACAGGTCGAGGCCCTGAAGCGCCTGCGCGTGATCCTGGAAAAGGCCGGTTATTCGGTGGATTCGCTGTTCTAACTTCAATAGACAGGATTAACAGGATTTCTCAGGATTTACAGGATTAATTCTCTAGTATCTTTTGAATCCTGTCTATTTTCTATCATAAGCAAGGCTGCCAGCACCCGCCGGCCGTCGCTCATCAGAAAATTGTAGGTGCGGCACGCGGCGCCGGTGTCCATCACCTCGAGCCCGATTCCCGCTTCCACCAGCGCCCGGGTAAGACTCGGCGCGGGAAACTGCAGCCGCGCACCCGTGCCCAGAATCACCACCTCCGGTTTCAGGGGAGGGATCATTTCAAAGTGCCCTGCCAACAGATCGGTAAAACCGGCTGGCGGCCACTGCGCGACGACCTGATATGGCGTGACGATCAGGCTGGTGGTATAGACTTCCTCGTTGATGGTGATGCGGCCGGGTGCATAGGCGCGGATCAGGTTCTGCCCGATACCGGTTTCAAGATGAATTTTCATGGTTGCCGCCGGTGCGCATGTTCCATCGTTGTGGCGAAGGCCCTATAATGCATGGTTATTCAATGTCTTGGCGCCAAGCCTTTACTATACCAGCCCGGCTAACAGCATGTCACAGAACGACGATTTTCCGCGCATAAAACGGCTGCCGCCCTACGTCTTCAATATCGTCAACGAGCTCAAGGCGCAGGCGCGTCGCCGTGGCGATGACATCATCGACTTCGGCATGGGCAATCCTGACGGCGCCACGCCCAAGCATATCGTCGACAAACTGGTCGAGGCCGCCCAGCGCGAAGACACGCACCGCTACTCGGTCTCGCGCGGCATCCCGCGCCTGCGTCGCGCGATATGCCAATGGTACAAACGCCGCTACGACGTGGATCTCGACATGGACAGCGAGGCGATCGTCACCATCGGCTCGAAAGAAGGCCTGTCGCATCTGGCACTGGCGACCGTCGACAAGGGCGATTCGGTATTGGTTCCCAATCCCAGTTATCCGATTCACGCCTACGGGTTCGTCATCGCCGGCGCCGATATTCGCCATGTGCCGCTCGTGCCGGGCGGGGATTTTTTCGCGGAACTCGAGAAAGCCATCAAGACGGCCTGGCCCAAGCCCAAGATGCTGGTGCTGAACTTCCCGGCCAACCCCACGACGCAGTGCGTCGACCTCGGTTTCTTCGAGAAGGTGATCGCGGTGGCCAGGGAACACGGCATCTGGGTGGTGCACGATCTGGCGTATGCCGATATTGTCTTTGACGGTTACAAGGCGCCGTCCATTTTGCAGGTGCCCGGAGCCAAGGACATCGCGGTCGAGTTTTTTACGCTCTCGAAAAGTTACAACATGCCCGGCTGGCGCATCGGATTCATGTGCGGGAACACCAAGCTCGTGGCGGCACTGTCGCGCATCAAGTCGTACTTCGACTACGGTATGTTCACGCCGATCCAGGTGGCGGCCATCCTCGCACTCGAAGGGCCGCAGGATTGCGTGGAGGAGATCCGATTGACCTACGAGAAACGGCGCGATGTGCTGTGCAACAGTTTGTTCGCCGCCGGCTGGCTGGTCGAAAAGCCCAAGGCCACGATGTTCGTCTGGGCGCATATCCCCGAGCCATACCGGGCCATGGGCTCGCTCGAATTTTCCAAGAAATTGCTCACCGATGCCAAGGTGGCGGTTTCGCCCGGCATCGGTTTTGGCGAGTTCGGCGATGAACATGTGCGATTCTCGCTTATCGAGAACGAACATCGTACGCGTCAGGCGGTACGGTCCATCCGCGAGATGTTTCGGAAAGATCAGGTGCTCCCCGGCGCCCGCTTGGCGAACAATTGAACAATTACTGACTCCAGATTCATATCCATGAAACCGGTCAAAATCGGCATTCTCGGCCTCGGCACCGTGGGTTGCGGCACGATCAGCGTGCTGGCACGAAACGGGCAGGAAATCGCACGCCGCGCCGGGCGCGAAATCAGCATCATTCAGGCCTCGGCGCGCGACCTGAAGAAAAAACGGCCATGCGCCACCGACGGCATCAAGCTGGTACAGGATCCGTATGAAGTGGTGCGCAATCCCGAGAGCGAGGTGGTGGTCGAATTGATCGGCGGTTACGAACCGGCGCGCGCGCTGGTGCTCGAGGCCATCGCCAACGGCAAGCACGTGGTGACCGCGAACAAGGCGCTGATCGCCGTGCATGGCAACGAAATTTTCGCCCAGGCGCAGAAAAAAGGCGTCATGGTGGCGTTCGAAGCCGCGGTGGCCGGCGGTATTCCCATCATCAAGTCGGTGCGTGAAGGGCTCGCGGGCAATCGCATCGAATGGCTGGCCGGCATCATCAACGGCACGAG
>JBBTKS010000127.1:0-2015 GCA_038058885.1 Pseudomonadota bacterium | reverse complement strand
GATCAGCGCCGCGCGCTCGGTCGAACTCATCCAGGCCAGTATCTGACCCTTCTTCACCGCCTCTCCTTCCGCCACCAGCACCTCATCGGCACGGCCGGCGACCGGCGGCTTTATTTCCAGGCGATTCCTGGGCTGCACCACTCCCGTGCTGAGAATGGTGACCTCGAGATCGCCTCGGGTGGCGGTGACTTCCCGATAGGACGGTTGCGCATCCCGGCTTGCATTCCAGTAAACGGCAGCGGCGATGCCCAGCATGACGAACACCGCCAACGCGATAACGCCGCGGTATTTCCGCGCGGTTTCCTTGATGGTCACGGAATCACTCCTTTCCCCTGCGCCTGTTCCCAGGCCGCCTCGGCCACCACCCGGTCACGCCGGCTCTGCAGGAATGATTTCTGTCTTTGGATGAGATCGTTTTCAATGATGTCCCAGTTTTCAAATGTCATCAGCCCGTTGTTGTATTTGGTGCGTGCAATATCGGCGCGCGTCATGGCCGCATCGAGAAACGCCTGATCGACCTTGAGCTTCTCCACCGATTCGATGTAACCCGCATGGGTTTGTTTGAGCCTTACCACCAGTTGATGTTCCGCGGAATCGGTGTTCGAGGCGGCCGCCTCAAGGTTCGATACCGCGCTTTTCGTCGCATAGTAATCTTTGCCGCCGCTATAGAGCGGCACATTGAGATTGAGTCCCACGCTGCGATGCGTGCCATCGGGATTCCAGTTGTCCCCGGTTCGGCCGACACTGCCCGAGAGATTGAGACTGGGATACAAACCGGAACGCGCCAGCGTGACGCCGGCCGCGGCGGATTTCTGCTGCCCCGCCGCCTGTTGATAATCGGGCACCTCTCGCGCCAGTTGCCGGAAGTCCGGCGCCTTGCCGGGTTCGGAAAGCGGAATATCCCCGCGCACTTCCAGCCCGCCTGTTTCGCCACGGCCCAGCACGCGATCGAGCTGGGCTTGCGTCGAAGTCAGATCCTGCTGCGCCTGCAGATTTTCGTAGCGCGCCTGGGCGAGCGATGCCTTGGTCAAAAGATAGGAACCCTTGTTTTCGTTTCCGCTTTCGAATCGCAGTTCGACGAGGCGGAGATTTTCTTCCCGGCGATGCGCGATGTTTTCCGTCAAGATGACATTGTCCTGCGCGTACCTCAGGCCGACAAACGCGGATTTGAGGTCCTGACTTAATTTTGCCTTGGCCGCCGCGAGGCCGGCGGCGGCGACCTCGCGGTTCGCCGCGCCTTGCGCAACCTTGGCGCGGTCCTGAAAACCGGCGAACAGATTCTGGCTGAGCGAGACCGACGTGCTGTACGTCGTATCCGATGTCGTCGTCGATGCCGTCGAGCCTGAAGTATCGGTGTAACCGGCCCCGGCGGAAAGCTGCGGGAGATAGCCGCTGTAGGCGCCCTCGGCCGAAAATCCGGCCGCCGCCAGGTTAGCGCGTGCGGCGCGAAACTCGGGATTGTTGGCCGCCGCTTCCTGCACACAAGTCTCCCAGGTCAACACCATGGCCGGCGCCGCCAAAGCCGATAGGGCCAGGCCCAGCAGCCAGGCGGAGAGGATTGTTTTCATGTGGATGAACAATGGTTTTCAGTCGACACGACTATAGACTATCGTTTCTCCGGCTAATTCCGCCTATAGCGATGGCCGGCCATTGTGGCGGAAAGCCTTCATCCATCCAAACCAGACAAACCGCGCATTGCCTGGCGGCAAATTTCACGCTAGGATTTCCGGACTGACCGGTCGGTCAGTTGATTATCGCGGTAAACCAGCGAGATACGCAAGAGCCCCGTGGCAATGACTTCCGAAACGGCGGCCCATCAGACACGTTCAGGCAGCGACACGATTGCCCGGATTCTCACGTCCGCTGAAGCGCTGTTTGCGGAGCACGGGTTCGATGCGGTGTCCATGAGCGCCATCGCCGAGGCGGCCGCGGTCAGCAAGGCCAATGTCTTTCATCACTTTAATTCCAAGCATGCGCTGTATCAGGCGGTATTACGCCAAGCCTGCGACAAAACG
>JBBTKS010000126.1:0-1430 GCA_038058885.1 Pseudomonadota bacterium | reverse complement strand
TCGCGGCGCATTCGTGGACGCGCTGGATCAGCGGTTTGCCGGCGACGTCCGCGAGCGGCTTGCCGGGCAGGCGGGTCGAGGCGTAACGCGCGGGGATAATTATGTGCATGAAAATTTCACGTGATTACTTAGAAAATATTTTGTCTTAATCTTGTTAAAGGAGCTCTGATTAAGTCTCCCGTTCGCCCTGAGCTTGTCGAAGGGTGAACGGGAGACGCCGTAAATAATGGGTGATTCGTCCGTTCATGGTTCGACAGGCTCACCACGAACGGACTTAATCAGAGCTTCCTTAATCCTATTAATCGTGTCTATTTTAATTATTAATTATTTCGGTAGCTCTTCCTCGGCCACCTGGCGCGCCTCGTCTTCGAGCATCACCGGGATGTCGTCGCGGATGGGATAAGCCAGCCGGTCCGCCTTGCAGATCAGTTCGGACTTTTTCCGGTCGTAAATCAGCGGGCCCTTGCACGACGGGCAGACCAGGATGTCGAGCAATTTCTTATCCACGTTGTTTCTCCTTAAGCCGTTTCCAGACCTCTTCACCCACGCGCGGGTCGGGCCTGGCCTCGATCGCGAGGTACCACATGTTGTCGTCCGCGAACCGCTCGCATTTTACCGCATCTTTCTGCGTCATGATGACCGCCAGACCGTCGCCAAAGCGGATATCCGGCGCCCGGAAGCGGTAATGGTCGGGGAAAGGATGCTCGATGGCCTTGAGCCCCAGCCGTCGCAGGTGGGTGAAAAAACGATCCGGATGGCCGATGCCGGCCACGGCATGCACGGTTTCTCCCCGAAACGAACCCACCGAGGCATAGGACTCCTGCGCATTCACACGGCACAGGCCGGTTTCCGCCAGTGTCATGCCTACTTCTCACTGACGCGGTTCTCCGTTGACGACGCGCAAGTCCACATCGTTCAAGCGGCTCACTGGTTCGCGCAGCGGCCCGGCGGGCAGGCAGCGGCCGTTGCCGAAGCGGCGGACCCCGTCGATCACGGCGATTTCGATGTCGCGCGCCAGACGCAGGTGTTGCAAGCCGTCGTCACTCACGATCACGTCGCAATGATGTTCGCGCACCAGATACCGCGCCCCGCGTACGCGGTCCGGGTCCGCCGCCACGGGACAGCGGCTCTGCCGTGCTAGCATCACGGCTTCGTCCCCGACGACATCGGGGTCGTGATCCGGCGTGACCACCAGCGGCCAGTCCACCGCACTGCCGCCGTAGCCACGCAGCACGATGCCCGGACGCATCCCCTGCTGCCGCAGGAAATCGGCGAGCCAGATCACCAGTGGCGTCTTGCCGGTGCCGCCGACGGTGATATTGCCCACCACGATAACCGGGACCGGCAGGCTGACCGGAGAAAAAATCCGCAGGCGATACAACCCGCGCCGCAACACCATCAATAGGCAATAAACCCAGCTGACGGGTAAC
>JBBTKS010000125.1:0-2597 GCA_038058885.1 Pseudomonadota bacterium | reverse complement strand
CGTGGTTCCTATAACACCCGGGCAGTGCTGCTGGCCATTGGTCGGCGTGGCACGCCGCGCAAGCTCGAGGTGCCGGGCGAGGAACTGCCCAAGGTCGTGTACCGACTCATCGATCCGGAGCAATACCGGAAACAGCACGTCCTGGTTGTCGGTGGCGGCGACAGCGCGCTCGAGGCCGCGCTCGCCATCGCGGATGAACCAGGCACGACGGTCGCGCTTTCCTACCGCGGCGAGGCCTTCGGGCGCGTGAAAGAAAAAAACCGTCAGCGTTTGCAGGAAGCGGAAAATAAAGGCCGGATGAAGGTGTTGTTGCAATCGAACGTGAAAAAGATCGAGCCGGACAAAGTCACGCTCGATCACGCCGGCAAAATGATGGAGTTGAGAAACGATGCCGTCATCGTCAGCGCTGGTGGCGTGCTGCCGACGCCGTTTCTGAAAGAGATCGGGGTAATGGTGGAGACGAAGTACGGAACGGCGTAATTCCCTTTCTCCTTGCGGGAGAGGGAGAAGGAATCAGGACAATTCTTTTATCAACGGCGCCAGCTTCTGTTCCCACACTTCCGGCGTCATCGGACCGATCTGCTTGTAACGGATAACACCCTGTTTGTCGATCACGAAAGTTTCCGGCACGCCGTAGACGCCAAGATCAATACCGAGTCTTCCGTCCTGGTCGCTGAGACTCAGTTCGTAAGGATTGCCCAGGGCTCCCAGCCATCGCAACGCGTCCTCGCGTTTGTCCTTGTAATTGAGACCGATAATGGTCACGGCCTTGCGGTTGGTGAGCTCATTGAGGAGAGGATGTTCCTCGCGGCAGGCCACGCACCACGAGGCCCAGACACTGAGCAGGTAGACGCGCCCGTGCAGATCATCACGGCTCACCTTGCGCGCGGGTTCCGCGACGGTAGTCAGTGAAAAGGCAGGCAGAGGTTTGCCGATCAGCGGTGAGGGGATGCGACGCGGGTCGAGATTCAGTCCGTAGGCAAGCAGCAGGCCCAACGCCACGAAGATGACGAGGGGGACGATATATTTCTTCATGGCTTCTTCGTCTCGCCGCCCGGGGTAAAGGTTCCGCCCTTCAGGGCCTGGGCGGCTTCCGGCGGCATGTATTTCTCATCGTGCTTGGCGAGTACTTCGCTGGCTACGAAGGTGTTGCCTGCCTGCAAACGTCCCTGTGTCACGACGCCCTGACCTTCACGAAACAGATCCGGCAGGATACCTTCGTAGTGCACCGGCAGCTTCTTGTTGAGGTCGGTGACGACGAAGTCGACCTTCAGGCCGTCGGGGGAGCGCTGCACGGAGCCTTTCTCCACCAGGCCGCCGATGCGGATGGTTTTGCCGGCAGGAACACTGACCTTGCCTTCCAGTACCTCCGTGGGCGAGTAGAAGAACACGAGGTTGCTGCGGAAAGCGTTCAATACGAAAAGACCGGCAACGGTCAGTCCGACCACGCCGGTGACGATGATCGCCAGGCGCTTGTGTCTTGTCTTCATCGGGTTTGTTCCTTGAGTCGCAGAAATTCGTGCAGCAGGCGCCGGACCGTCTTGCGTCGGCGCAGCGGCAGATAGAGGTTCAGGAGCAGAACGAGCAGGGCGAGCCCATAGGAACTCCAGACATAAAAGCCGTAACCGCCCATGTGGATAAACTCCGACCAGTTCATGACTTGGACTCCAGCAGCTGCGCCACCCACGTCGTGTGCCGTTCCCGCTCCAGGATTTCATTGCGCATGCGCATCAACGCCACCGTAAAAAAATATAAGGTAAAGCCCAAGGACATCAGCAGCAGGGGAGCGAGCATGCTTGGGTGGATCGAGGGCGTTCCGACTTTGCCCACCGAGGCCGGCTGATGCAGCGTATTCCACCACTCCACCGAGAAGTGGATGACGGGAATGTTGACCACGCCCACCAGCGCCAGGATGGCGCAGGCGCGCGCCGCGCGCCGCGGATCGTCAATACTGGCTTCCAGGGCCATGTAGCCTATGTACAGGAAAAACAGGATAAGTTCCGAGGTCAGGCGCGCGTCCCAGGCCCACCACGCCCCCCACATCGGCTTGCCCCACAGCGAGCCCGTCACCAGCGCGAGGAAGGTGAACGAGGCGCCGACGGGCGCGCAGTTGCTGGCGAACATCTCGAACAGCTTGACGTTCCAGACCAGCGCGATGGCGCCGGCGCCGGCCATGCACACGTAGATGAACATGGACATCCACGCGGCTGGCACGTGGATGAACATGATGCGGTAGCTTTCGCCCTGCTGGTAATCGACGGGAGCCACGAACAGACCCAGGTAGAGGCCGGCGACCAGCAGCAGGGCGGTCAGTGCCGCCATCCACGGAGTCAGTTGTCCTGCCAGGGTGTAGAAGAATTTGGGTGAGGCGTACTTATGCATGTATTGCATGGTTCAGTCCAGAGAAACTCGCAATGCCGCGGCGGCAGCCCAGGGCGTCAAAGTCAGGGCCAACGCGAGAAAGGCGGCCAACAAGGAAAAATGTGCTTCGACATCGATACCGGCGATCACGCCCGCGACGGCGCCAGCGCCGAAAATCAGGATCGGAGTATACAACGGCAGCACCAGCAGCGAAACCAGCACGCCGCCGCCGCGCA
>JBBTKS010000124.1:0-2348 GCA_038058885.1 Pseudomonadota bacterium | reverse complement strand
GTCCTGTGGTGATCGCCGGTTTCGAACCGCTCGACATGCTGCAGGCTATCGGGATGCTGGTGCGCCAGCTGAACGAAGGACGAGCCGAGGTGGAAAACCAGTTTTCCCGCGGCGTCACCGCTCATGGTAACCTCAAGGCACAAGCCATGGTCGCGGAAATATTCGAATTGCGACGCTCGTTCGAATGGCGCGGACTGGGCGTCGTGCCCTACAGCGGCTTGCGCATCAAAAAACGCTATGCGTCATTCGATGCCGAGCTGCGCTTCTCCCTGGCGCAAAAAACGGCGCATGAGAACAAGGCGTGCGAATGCGGCGCCATCCTGCGCGGCGTGAAGAAACCCACCGATTGCAGGATTTTCGGAACGGTTTGCACGCCACAAAACCCGATTGGATCGTGCATGGTGTCTTCGGAGGGCGCGTGCGCGGCTTATTATAAGTACCGGCGCCATGGCGCCACCGTGGGCGATACACCGGTGGCGGAGAAAACTCCCGAATCGGACGTCGCCGTGGGTGAATGAGACATGCGTATTCTATTTCTCACCCACAGCTTCAACAGTCTCACGCAGCGGCTCCATGCCGAGTTGACGCAACGAGGCCATGATGTTTCGATCGAATTCGACATCAACGATGCCGTCACTCTCGAGGCCGTGCGGCTTTTCCATCCTGACTTGATCGTCGCGCCGTACTTGTGCCGCGCCATACCGGAAGCGGTCTGGCGGCAACACCTGTGTCTCGTGGTGCATCCGGGCGTCAAGGGTGACCGCGGTCCGTCGGCGCTTGACTGGGCGATTCTGAACGGCGCGCGGGAGTGGGGCGTGACCGTGTTGCAGGCCGATGCCGAGATGGACGCCGGCCCGGTATGGGCGTCGGTGAATTTTCCGATGCGCGCGGCGCGCAAAAGCAGCCTGTATCGCAACGAGGTGACCGAGGCGGCGGTGGCGGCGGTTTTGCAGGCGATCGACCGGTTTGCCACGGGCAAATTCATCCCGGAACACCTGAATGAAAGCCGTTCCGATACGCGCGGAAAATGGCAGCCGCTGGTGAAGCAGTCCGATCGACGCATTGATTGGCTGGCCGACGATACCCAAACCGTCTTGCGAAAAATCCACTCCGCTGACGGTTTTCCCGGCATCGAAGACGCGCTTCTCGGCGTGGCCTGCCGGCTCTACGACGCCTGCGAGGAGGATACCCTGCGTGGCTTGCCGGGAGAAATCATTGCGCGCCGACACGGCGCCGTCTGCCGCGCCACCCGCGATGGCGCGGTATGGATAGGCCACGTAAAAAAAATCGTGCCCGGCGAAAAAACATTCAAATTGCCGGCGGTCGTGGTACTGCAAGACAAGCTTGGTGCGATTCCGGAAGTGACTGTTCCGCTCGATGTCCCTCCGTCACGCCTTACGTACAGGGATATCCGGTATGAGGAAAACGCCGGGGTGGGGTACCTGCATTTCGATTTTTACAATGGCGCCATGAGCACCGAACAGTGCCGGTGCCTGCGCGCGGCGTATCTCCAGGCCTGCCGGAGGCCAACGCGGGTGATCGTGCTGATGGGCGGACCGGACTTCTGGTCAAACGGGATTCATCTCAACTGCATCGAAGCCGCCGACAGTCCGGCGGACGAGTCATGGCGCAATATCAATGCGATGGACGATCTGGCGCAAGCCATTATCGAGACGGACTCGCATCTCACGATTGCCGCGTTGCAGGGCAATACCGCCGCCGGCGGCGTATTCCTCGCGCTCGCCGCCGATCGCCTGGTTGCGCGTGAAGGCGTGGTTTTGAACCCGCACTACAAGAACATGGGCAATCTCTACGGCTCCGAGTACTGGAGCTACCTGCTGCCCAAGCGGATGGGGGAACAGGGGCGCGCGATCATGGAGAATCGTCTCCCGCTCGGCGCCACCGCGGCCAAACGTATCGGTCTCATTGATGACTGTTTCGGCGCGAGCGTGAATGAATTCGCGGCAACGATTAAATCAGTCGCCGAAACGCTTGCTCGTGATCCTGCGTATGAGACGCTGCTTGAAGCGAAACGCCGTCGGCGCGCACAGGATGAATCGGTGAAACCCCTCGAAACGTATCGCGCCGAAGAACTGGAACGCCTGAAGCTCAATTTTTACGGCTTCGATCCCAGCTATCACGTCGCGCGCTATAACTTCGTGTTCAAGATTCCTCATTCCTGGACGCCGCTGCATCTGGCCCGGCATCGGCAACGAATCAAAAATGCCAGGCCTTCTGACGCTGACGCGTCAAACCGGGCGTTCAGTGCAGCACGAAGGTCAGTGCTAGCGGCAGACTGACCAATCCCGCCAGGTTCCCGAGCATGACGATCGAGGCGACTTTTCCCG
>JBBTKS010000123.1:0-4585 GCA_038058885.1 Pseudomonadota bacterium | reverse complement strand
CGACCTGATCTTCTCCCGAATGCGGTTCGATGTGACCGATGATGGCCGCGGTCTCGCCGGAGGTCGCGAGCAGCTTGAGGGCCTTCTCGGCGTCGGCCGCATCGAGCGCCAGCACCATGCCGATGCCGCAATTGAAGGTACGGTACATCTCGAAGTCCTCGACGCCGCCCATTTCCTGCAACCAGTCGAAAATCGCGGGACGTTTCCACGCGCGCGCATCGATCACGGCGCGCACGCCGTCCGGCAGCACGCGCGGGACGTTGCCCGGCAGTCCGCCGCCGGTGATGTGCGCCGCGGCGTGCAGCGGCAGTTCGCGCAGCAGCGCGAGCAGCGGCTTGACGTAAATACGCGTGGGTGTCAGCAACACTTCGCCCAGCGAACGGCCATCAAACGCCTGATCGAGTTTGGCCTTGCGCACTTTGATGATCTTGCGGATCAGCGAATAGCCGTTCGAATGCGCGCCGCTCGAGGCGATGCCGATCAGCGTGTCGTTCGGTTTGACTCGCGAGCCGTCGATGATTTTTGATTTTTCGACCACGCCGACGGTGAAGCCGGCGAGATCGTAATCGCCCGCGCCGTACATGCCGGGCATTTCCGCGGTCTCGCCGCCCACCAGCGCGCAGCCGGCCTGGCGGCAGCCTTCGCCGATGCCGCGGATCACCTGTTCCGCGGCTTTGTTGTCGAGCTTGCCGGTGGCGTAGTAGTCGAGGAAGAACAGCGGCTCGGCGCCCTGCACGACGATGTCGTTGACGCACATGGCCACGAGGTCGATGCCGATGGTGTCATGGCGCTTGAGTTCGATGGCGAGCTTGAGCTTGGTGCCGACGCCGTCGGTGCTCGAGACCAGCACCGGCTCGCGGTACTGGCCCGGCGGAATCTCGAACAGCGCGCCGAAACCGCCGACTCCGGCCAGCAGCCCGGGGCGCCGGGTGGCGCCCGCGATCGGCCGGATGGCGTCGACGAGCGCGTCGCCTGCGTCGATGTCCACACCGGCATCGCGGTAGGTGAGGGAAACGCGCGGTTTATTCACGTCAGGCTCCGGGAATCTTCAGGGATGCGTATGTTAGGGCGAGCCGGTGTTGGCGTAAACCTCCGCTGATCCTTTTGCCAGGGCGCAGCAAGCGGCGCCCCTACAAGGATTTACCGGATCGTAGGGGCGGGGCTTGCCCCGCCCGCTTGCCCCGCCCCGCCCGGTAGCGGGCGCAGCAAGCAGCGCCCCTACGCAGATTTTGTTTTCTTCCGGCATTTGATCTCGCTTTCTTGGCGAAATCCGGGGTTGACTTGGGCCAGCCCTGACTATAGCTTGCCGCGGTACCGGGCATGACCCGGACGCCCATCCTGAATCGCGAGCGACCCGATGGTAAGTGTCTCCCAGCTGCCGAACCTGATCACGATTTCACGCATCGCCCTGGCGCCGGTGCTGATTCTGCTCCTCAAGGATCAGGAATACGCCGCCTCGCTGGCGGTGTTCGTCATCGCCGGCGTGTCCGACGGACTCGACGGTTTTATCGCCAAGCGCTTCCACTTTGAGAGCCGTCTCGGTTCCATTCTCGATCCGCTGGCCGATAAGATCCTGCTCTTGAGCAGTTATGTGATGCTCACGATGCTCGATCATCTGCCGTTCTGGCTCATGCTCACCGTGGCGTTTCGCGATCTGTTGATCGTCGGCGGCTATCTGGTTTATACCTCGATGGTCGGACCGGTGCTGATGCGTCCCAGCTGGCTCAGCAAATTCAACACCTTCATGCAGATCGCGCTCGTCATCGTGATCCTGGCGCAACAGGCCTTGCACTGGGTTTACCCGCCGGCGATCGAGGCGCTGATTTACGCGGTGCTGCTGACGACGGTGGCCAGCGGAGGGCATTATCTCTGGACCTGGCTGGTGATCAAGCAAGTCGAACCGATGAAGGAAGGCCATGGCTGACGCCCGCGCGCTCTTGCCGTTTGTCCTGATCGCTCTCGGCGGCTGGCTGCTGTATCTGCTGGCGCCCGTGCTCACGCCGTTTCTGGTCGGCGGCCTGCTGGCCTACCTCGGCAATCCCGCGGTCAACCGCCTGGTTCGCTGGCATCTGCCCCGGCCGCTCGCCGTGGTGCTGGTGTTTGCGTTGTTTCTGATGCTCGTGGCCGCGCTGCTGGTTTACATCATTCCAGCCTTGCAGGCGCAGATCGTGAACTTCGTTGCCAATGTCCCGGGCTATCTCGACTGGTTGCAGCACACCGCGCTTCCCCGGATACAGGAATTGCTCGGGGTGGATCTTGCCCTGGACATGGCGTCCCTGCGCCAGACCGTGCTCAGTCACTGGCGTGAAGTGGGTGACTGGGCGAGCAACTTGTTCCTTTACATCACCCGCTCGGGACTGAGCGTGATCGGCTGGATGGTCAACCTGTTGCTGATTCCGGTGGTGACTTTTTATCTACTGCTCGACTGGAACCGTCTGCTGGCGCGCAGCCTGGCGCTGGTGCCGCCACGCCGGCAGACGTGGGTGGCTAACCTCGCGCGCGAAACCGACGTGGTGCTGGGGAGTTTCCTGCGTGGCCAGCTGATGGTCATGATGTCGCTCGCCATCATTTACTCCGTTGGACTTACGCTTGCCGGACTGGATCTGGCGCTGCCGATCGGCGTGCTCGCGGGTCTGGCGAGTTTCATCCCTTACGTCGGTTTCCTCAGCGGACTGGTTTCCGCGGCTCTCGCGGCGTATCTGCAATTTCATGACTGGTTGCCGTTGCTCTGGGTGGCCGGCGTTTTCCTCACCGGACAGATGCTGGAAAGCCTGTGGCTTACGCCGCGGCTGGTGGGAAACCGTATCGGCCTGCATCCGGTCGCGGTGATCTTTGCCGTGATGGCGGGCGCACAGCTGTTCGGCTTCACCGGCGTGCTGCTGGCCCTGCCGGCGGCCGCGGTACTCAAGGTCTGGTTGCGGCATGGGCACCGGATGTACGCCGGCGATTCCACAAAAAAACGCCGTCCGCCAAGACGCCCGTCGTCATGAGCCAGCAGCTTGCGCTGAATCTGCGCCTCAAGGACGGGTCGTCGTTCAACAACTTTTTTCCCGGCCCCAACCGCGAGGCATTGGAGCGACTGCGCGCCGTCGTCGTGGCGGTGGCGACTCGCGAGAAAGCGCTGGATAAAATGTTGTTCCTCTGGGGCACGGAAGGCGGCGGCAAGTCGCATCTGCTGCAGGCCGCTTGCCGCCTGGCGCAGGAGCTGGGCATGGCGCCGGTGTATGTGCCGCTGGCCGAGGCCGCGGAACTTTCGCCATCGCTGCTGGAAGATGCCGAAAAGGCTCCGCTCGTATGCCTGGATGACATGGAGCGCATCGCCGGACGCGCCGATTGGGAAGCGGCCTTGTTCAGCCTGACCGAGCGGATGCGCACCGCCGGGGGCTTGCAGATCTGCGCCGCCCGCGCGCCGCCCGCGCGCCTGGGCTTGCGCTTGCCGGACCTGAGCAGCCGGCTTGCTTGGGGCGCGGTTTACGCGCTGCAGGCACTCGATGACGCGGAGAAGCTCGAGGCAGTGCGGCTGCGCGCGCGTAATCGCGGCTTCGAAATGCCGGAGGACGTGGTGCAGTACATCCTCAGCCGTTATCCGCGCGACATGCATTCATTATTCGACCTGCTGGAACGCATCGACCGCGCCTCGCTCAGCCAGCAGCGGCGCGTGACGATCCCGTTTTTGCGCCGTCTCGAAGAAACGGGCCGCGAAGATAGCGGCGCCGCCTAGAGTATTTCCAGAACTTTCTCCGGCGGCCTTCCCAGCGCCGCCTTGTTACCGGACACCACGATAGGTCGCTCCATCAGACGCGGGTATTTAATGATGGCGCGGATGATCTCGGCATCGGAAACATCTGGCTTGTCGAGCTTCGCCTGTTTGTATTCGGCTTCTTTCGTGCGCAGCAGCGCGCGCGGTGGGATGCCCAGGAGCTTGAGCAGCCGCTTGAGTTCCGCCTCGGTGGGCGGCGCGATGAGATATTCGATGACCTTCGGTTTTATGCCGTGCTGCTCCAGCAACGCGAGCGTCTGTCGCGACTTCGTGCAACGGGGATTATGATAGATCGTGACGGACATCGGGCCTCCGGACTCTGGTTGGGGAGGTAAACAGCCCCTGATTTTGACCGCAGAGCCGCGTCAGCGGCAAGTGCCGGCGGTCATAATTCGACTAACATAGGGACATGAACTTTTTCCAGGCGTCACTTAGGTTACTGCGTTGGGTCGTGCAACGGTTTCGCGAAGACCGTTGCACGCGCGTGGCCGGGGCGCTGTCATTCACGACACTGCTGGCGCTGGTACCGCTCACGGCGGTCACGTTCGCGATCTTTTCCCGTTTCGAGATATTCGAGTCGTGGATGACGATGGTGCAGGAATTCATCTACGGCAATTTCGTTCCGGCCGCGGGCGAGGCGGTCAGCCGTTACTTGCAGAAGTTCGCCGCCAATGCGGGCAAGCTCACGATCTGGGGCCTGTTGTTTCTGTTCCTCACCTCGCTCATGCTCATGGCCACGATCGAGCGGGTATTCAACGATATCTGGCACGTGCCGCATACCCGCAAACGCCTGCATCGTTACCTCAGTTACGGCGCGCTGCTGGT
>JBBTKS010000122.1:0-5727 GCA_038058885.1 Pseudomonadota bacterium | reverse complement strand
ATCGTGGCTTCGATTCGGCCCGGCCCGCACCTCCGTGTGCGGGCGCTCAGCGGCGACATCCCCGCTTCGCCCTGTTAATCCTGGCTTTTAATCCTGTAAATCCTGTCTAATTTTTTTGTTAGGGATTCTTAAAATTCTGTATTTCTAATGAACTCCCGCTGCCCGTTCGAGAAGGCCATCCTGAGCGCCCAGTGCGCCTGTGAAATGGCCAGCCGTTTTTCCGTTGCCGAGCAGATGGGCGTGGAATGCCGTTCCGGCATCGCGCGCAACAATTGCGCCACGCTTCTGGCGTTCATGCGCGAACGCGCGCGCTTCGCGCTCAAGGTGACGGATACCTCTACGGCCCTGCCGTTCGGCAAGGAAATGAAGGCCATGCTCGGCGGCTTGATCGGCCTGCAGCGGCAGATGGCGCCGCAGGAAGGGGCAGCCCGGGTGCAGAATATCCACGCCCTGGTGCAGCAGGCGCAGGCGGCCTACGGTTCGCTGGACGCGCTGCCATATCAGGAAATCGTCAAATCGATAGCGGCGTTCCAGGGCAAGCGCCGCGGCAACGCCCATCCCTCGCGCTGATTTTGGCTTAAACCGGTCTTTCAATCTTCGATGATAAGCCTTTGATAAGCGTGGGCTTGACCACCGCGCCGCTCGGCGTGCGTTGTCATTTGGGATACGTACAGGTAGATTGGTGTCTGAACTAAAAACGGACGTCTAGCTTCAAGAGAAAGTTTGCTGTTTCTGCGGCCGCTCCACAGGGAGGCGGTGCCCGCGCCGCACATGTCGGCGGTGTATAACTAGAACGCCGTCGCGGAAACAGGAGGTGGGGAAGTGGTGCATAACGAATCCGAAGCGGACCGCGCATCCGCTTCGAAAAGAATGCTGGGCCTGCTCGACGGGCTGAAGCGCACGTCCTCGGGTATCGTCATCTATGACCAGATCGCACGCCTGGTGGAAGAGCAGGAGGGTGTGCAGGCCAAGGTCGATCACACTTACGCCGCATTGCTGCATCTGCTGCTCGATGCCTACGCACGCGATCCCTCCGCCGATCACATCACCCGGCTCAACGCGCGCATGATTCAGTTGCGCCGCGGTTTCGCGCCCGCTTCGGGTGCCGCGGCTTCACCCGACAAAATCGACGAGCGTATTCGTCAGGCCGCCGCCGCGGTGACCGCACCCGCCGCCGGCGGAGAGACGGAAAAACCCAAGCCGGAACCCACTGCCCCCAAGGCCGCGGCAACCCCCGCGAAGGATAATTCCGCGACGACGTTCCCGGCGACCGAGAACGGCGCGCTGTTGGCCGAGCGCCGTGTCAACAGCGCCTATCGCCTGCACCTCGACCGCCAGCGTGACGAGATCGAGAAGCTGCAGGGAGCGCTCGCTAAGAGCGTAACCGACGCGCTCACCCAGAACCGCGAATTCGGCGCGCTGCTGCAGATCGAGCTGCGCGCCTTGCAGCAGGCCGAAGGCGACAAGGAGATCGAACAGCTGCGGCAGATCCTGGTCGGCGGCCTCGAGGAACTGATCAACGGACAGCGCTCGCTCGACTCCAAGCTGCACCGCACCGGAGGTTATCTGAAGCTCATCAAGGCCGACAGCGAGCGGCTGCATGAAGAGCTGAACAAGGTGCGGCTGTTGTCGCTGACCGACGAGTGCACCGGCCTGCCGAACCGGCGCGCCTTCATGCGCCGCCTGCAGGACGAGACCAGCCGCGCGCAGCGTTACGGCGCGCCGCTCACGCTGGCCATGATCGACCTCGATGAGTTCAAGGCCATCAACGACGTTCACGGTCACGCCGCTGGCGACGCCATCTTGCGCTGCTACGCCACCGACGTGCTGACCGTGCTGCGCCACCACGACATGGTCGCGCGCTACGGCGGCGAGGAGTTCGCGGTCCTGCTGCCCAACACCACCCCGGACGGGGCCGTCGCGGCCATGACCAAGGTGAGGAACCGCGCGCTGGAGGTTCGCTGTGAACATCAAAACATGGCGCTGGCACTGCCGACCTTTTCCACCGGCATCGCCCTGTATACCCCCGGCGAAAGCCACACCGACCTGATCGACCGCGCCGATCGTGCCCTGTACCGCGCCAAACGGCTCGGCCGCAACCGCATCGAGCTGGAAATGTCCATCGTCCCGCCAACCCGGCCCCAGGGCCTGACCAACGGCAACGGCGCCTGAGGCGACCGTGCCCGGGTTGTGAACCGGGGTTCCGGCGTCTAATCTCAATGACAGGTCATTCACGCCTGTTATGAGGAGATTGCCTTGGCGGGTACGGACACCTCGACAGATCCGTCGTTGCTGAAAAGCCTCAAGCATCATCTGGAAGGTCTGAAGCGGACCGAACACGGGCTTATCCTCTACAACCAGATCCAGCGCGGATTGCAGAAGTACGGACACGAGGACGGGCGCATCGAGCTCGTTTTTGTGACCTTTCTGCATGGACTGCTCGGCAAATACGCCACCAGCCCGGCCTGTGAGCCTGCCACCCGCGTCAAGGCGCGCCTCATTCAGCAGCGCCTGACGCTTTATCTGCCCACGCCCTCCACGGCGCCTGCCACCGCACCGGCCACCGCCGCACCGCCGCGACCTGTGTCCCCGCCGGTCGCGGCAAAGCCGGAAGTGGCGCCACCCATCGTCAAGGCGCCGGTACCGGCACCGATACCAGCGCCTCCCGCGCCCCCGGTGGTCGCGGCCATGCCGGAGCCGGTGATGGAAGCAGCCATTCCCGCCCCTGCCCCGGAACCATCCCCGCCACCCACGCGACAGGAAAAAATCGAGGCGCTGGAAGACACGCTCGCGGATAAAGTGACGGCGAGCATCACGGTCGACAAGCAGTTCGGCGAGTTGCTGGAAAGCGAACGCGCCGCGCTGCAGGACACGCAGAGTCCGCTGGGCGAGCTCGGCGATCTCAAGCAGATTCTGGTCAAGGGGCTGAATGAGCTGATCGAGGAACGCCAGGCGCTGATCGAAAAACTTTCCACCGCGAGCGAATATCTCAAGGCCGTGGAATCGGACCGCGCGCGCCTGCGGTCGGAACTCGGCCAGGCACGCAAACACAGCATGGCCGACGAGTTGACCGGACTGCCCAAGCGTGACGTGTTCATCAAGCAACTCGAGTCCGAGATCGGCCGCGTCAAACGCTACGGGTTCGCGCTGGCATTCGCGGTCATCGACATCGACAACCTCGAGTCGGTCAACAAGCGCTACGGGCGCGCCACCGGCGACGCCGTGCTGCGCTGCTACGCCAGCGAGATTCTGTCCAAGTTCCGCACTTACGATCTGGTGGCGCGTTACGGTGGCGATGAGTTTGCCGTGCTGTTCCCGAATACGCAGAAGGACGGCGCGATGCACGCCCTCGAAAAGGCACGCAAGACCGCCACCAGCACCTTTATTCATCAGGACGGCAAGAACATCCCGCTGCCGAGTTTTTCGAGTGTGCTGACGCAGTATTCCCCCGGCGAGCCTCCGGCCGCGCTGTTGCAGCGCGCGGACGAGACGCTGACCCACGCCAAGCAGGGCGGCTACAATCGCATGGTGGTGGCCCTGCCGACGGCCTAGTTCTGGCCGGCCATAAGATGATCGGTTACTATTGCGCCGCCGTCATTTTATGGAGGAGAGAATTTAATGCGTCTTCGGATATTTTTGGCAGCGGTAGCAGCGGGTTTCAGCGCCCCGGTTTTGGCGGATTCCCTCGATATCAACCTCAACAACGACAGTGTGCAGGCGACTTACGCCACGGCCTGGCGCCAGGCCGAATTCAACGCCGGTTTCCTGTCCAACTCCGACCAGAACGATTGGGTCGCCAGCATGGGCCTGCTCGCTTCCGGCGAAAAACAGACCGGCGACGCGCGTGTCGAGGCCGGCCTCGGCGGCAAAATATACGTCGTCGATGTCAACAACAAGGACGTGCTCGCGCTTGGTCTCGGTGGCCAGTTCAGCGTGCATCCGAACAACATGCCGGTCGGTTTCGGCGGCTACCTGTATTATGCCCCGGACGTCATCACGTTCATGGACGGCAAGAAATTCTGGGAATGGGGCGCGCGTGTCGAGTTCGAGGTGGTCAAAAAGACCGCCAATATCTATGTCGGTTATCGCAAGGTCCGCGCCGATCTCGACAACAACTCCAACGTGACCGTGGACTCCGGCGGCCATGTGGGCGTGAAGATCAGTTTCTAATCCGGTCCTCTCCTTAACTCAGCGCGAGCCAGACACGATCCGCGGGTTGCCGCCGCGCATCCCATGAAAAGCCTCTGGAACGACACGGAAGCCGCGCCATTCCCGGGCGATCTGGGATTGCGCGTCTACACCTCGCGCCTGCTCGGGCGCGACAAGTCGCTGGTGTTGCACGGCGGCGGCAACACCTCGGTCAAGATCACGGAAAAAAATCTCTTCGGTGAAGAGGAAGCGCTGCTCTATGTGAAGGGCAGCGGCTGGGACCTCGAGTTCATCGAGACCGCCGGCTTCTCGCCGGTGCGCATGGATCATTTACTGAAGCTCGCCAAGCTCAAGCAATTGTCCGACCCGCAGATGGTCAACGAACTGCGCACCCACATGACCCGCGCCTCGGCCCCCACGCCTTCGGTCGAAGCCATTTTGCACGCGATTCTTCCGCACAAATACGTGGACCACACCCACGCCGATGCCGTGATCACCGTGACCAACACGGCCAAGGGGCAGGAGCGCATCCGCGAGATTTACGGCGACAGCGTCGTGGTCATTCCTTATGTCATGCCCGGGTTCGATCTGGCACGGCTGTGTGCCGATGAATTTTCCAAGCAGGCCGGCAAGAACACGATCGGCATGGTGCTGATGAACCACGGCATCTTTTCCTTCGGCGAAACCGCGCGGCAATCCTACGAGCGCATGATCGAGCTCGTGACGCGCGCCGAGGATTACCTCGCGAAACACAAGGCCTGGCAGTTGCCGGCCGCCGCCGAAAAACCGTCCCCAGGTTCTCTGCGCCGGGAGATCGCGGAACTGCGACGCACACTGTACGCGACCGCCGGGTTTCCCGTGATCGTCGCGGCGCACGAGGACGCCGCGAGCCTCGTGTTTGCGCGCCGGGCGGACATCGCCGTGATCTCGCAGCAGGGGCCGGCGACGCCGGACCACGTGATCCGCACCAAACGCGTGCCGATGATCGGGCGCGATGTCAAAGCCTACGTCGAGGCCTACAAAAAATATTTCAACGAGCACGCACCCAGGGCCAGGGAACCCAAGACCATGCTCGATCCCGCGCCGCGCGTGATCCTCGATCGCGATTTCGGCGTGGCCACTGTCGGGCGCAGTGCCAAGGACGCCGCGATTTGTTACGACATCTACGCGCATACGATCGAGATCATCCAGCGCGCCACGCTGCTCGGCGCCTGGCAGGCGCTGCCGGCGAAGGACATTTTCGACGTGGAGTACTGGGACCTGGAGCAGGCCAAGCTCAAGGGCGGCGGCAAGCCGCCGGTGTTTGCCGGTGAAGTCGCGCTCGTCACCGGCGCCGCTTCCGGCATCGGCAAGGCCTGCGTGGACTCGTTGCTGGCGCGCGGCGCCGTCGTCGTCGGGCTCGATATCAATCCCGCCATTACCGGCCTTTTCAGTCGTCCCGATTATCTTGGGCTGGTCTGCGACGTGACGGATGAAAAGCAGCTCACCGACGCGCTGGAAAAAACCGCACGCGCCTTCGGCGGCCTCGACATGCTGATCCTGAACGCCGGGATATTCCCCGCCGGCTGCCGCATCGAG
>JBBTKS010000121.1:0-3385 GCA_038058885.1 Pseudomonadota bacterium | reverse complement strand
TATTTCCGTCTTGAGCCTTCCAGCTCAGCGTGATGGTCCCTGTAGCCTGCGAAGGGAGGAGACAAGCGATGATTCGTCAACTGATAGGGTGGCTAGGGATTCTGGCTCTGAGCGCGTCCGGCGTTGCGGCTGCCGGCGAGCCCAGCTCCACTCATACATTAAGCACCGTGCTGGAACTGGCGCTTGCGCACAATCCGGCCATGGCAGGGGCTCAGGGAACCATGAGCCAAAGTCGCGGCCAGCAAGTCGCAGCCGGGGCCTATCTCAATCCGTCGATTTCCGGCGTAGCGGGGCGAGGGGCCATTCGCGACCCGAGCAGCGGGGTCAAGGTGACTGAGCGAACGGTGACGGTCGAGCAGCCGCTGGAATGGCAAGGGAAACGCCGCGCCAGACAGCAGGCAGCGGATGCAGGAGTCGCAGGGGCCAGCGCCGCGATGGAGGAGACACGTCTAAACGTGATTGCTGAGACGAAGGTCGCTTTTTACCAGGTGTTATTTGCGCAGCGAGATGCCGGGTTGGCCGGCCAAAACCTGGCGATGGTCGAAGAGGTCCTGCGAACCGTCAAGGCGCGTGTGGCTGCGGGCGACGCCACGCTCTTTGAAACGATGAAGGCCTCCGTCGAGGTCCAGAAAGCCACGAAGGAAGTCGCACGCGCCCAGAATGCCTTGGTGGTGGCCAGGGCCAAGCTGGATATGGTGACTGCCGGCACGTTAGGCAGACAATTCTCGATCCAGGGTGATTTCGAACCGCTCCAGCCGGGTTTCGACTCCGAAGCCCTGGCGGCCCGCGCAAGGGAGCAACATCCGACCCTCCGACGGCTCACCAACCTCGTCGAGCAGGCGCAGTTCAGCGCGACGCTTGAACGCGAGTCGCGGATTCCGAACGTCACGGTGCGAGGCAGCTATCATCGGGAGCCCGGCGATGAGTCGATCACCGCAGGGCTCAGCGTGCCTCTCCCACTCTGGTACCAGCGTCAGGGAGAGATCGAGAGCGCGCTCGGGGCCCGATATCGCGCCGAAGCCGAGCGGCTGCGGGCGCAGAATGAAATCACCCAAGCCATCACACAACATGTTCAGGAGGTCCGTACCGCGAACGAGCAACTCCAGGTCTTCGAGACAGGGCTGCTCAAGCAAGCGGAGCAGACGCTGCGGGTCGCGCGCATCAGTTTCAAGGAGGGGGCTGCCAGCCTCCTGGACCTGCTCGATTCCCAACGCGTGTACAGGCAAACGTTGCTCGAATACGTCCAGGCGCGCGCGGACCTCTCCATTGCCCTCGCTCGACTTGAACGTGCCGTCGGTGGGATCTGACGATTCAGAAGGAGTCTGAGCATGAGAATCATTAGATGGACCGCACAGACCGGATTGGGTGTACTCGCGCTGGTCCTGTTCGTCACGGCCTGCGGGGATCGCAGCAACGAACCGCCGGCACCAAAAGCGATTCCACAATCAGGCGCTCCTCGCCTCAGCACCATTCAGGCCCCGGCGGCCGTGCGGGAACGAGTACGGACCGACACGGTCGCCGCACACATGGTTCCGGAAGTCGTGACGGCCCCAGGCGAAGTCGCGCTCGACCTGAAGCAGGTCGCCAAGATTACATCCCGGATTGAAGGACAAGTGGAAAAGATTTACGTGCAGCTCGGTGATCGGGTGAAGCCAGGTCAGGCGCTCGCGGCCATCCGCAGCTTGCAGCTCGATCAGTTGATTGAAGAATACCTTGTGAGCAAGGCGCAGGCCGATGTCGCTGAGAACAGCTTCCGGCGAACGGAGAAACTGCGAGCCGATGACATCGTGCCCGAGCGAAAGCTCATCGAAGACAAGGGCCGATACCTGGAAACGAAGGCGAGATTCCAGCACATCCGCGAGAAACTGCTGAACATGGGGCTGTCGAGAGCGGAAATGACCGAACTTGAGCGGAGCCGTCATGAGGAGAGCCATCGCTATACGCTGACCTCCCCCATTGCAGGAACAGTGGTGACGCAAAATGCTGTGCGCGGACAGGGTGTAGCGCCGGGACATGAACTGTTCGAGGTCGTCGATACGAGCCGGGTCTGGGTCTTTGCCAATCTGCCGATCGAACAGGCCCGAAAGTTCGAAGAGGGCGATGTGGGGACGATTCTGCCGAAGGGCGGTGAGCCGGTTACGGCACCGCTCACGTATCTTGCGCCGGTCGCGGACGAGACCACGCGCACGATTCGAGTCCGGTTCGAGGTCGCGAACCAGCAGCACCGCCTGAAGCCACGAGAATATGTGGATGTTCAGCTGGCCATTGCGAGCCCACCGACTTTGGCGATTCCCGTCTCAGCTGTGACGACGGTGGACAACGTGCGTGGAGTTTTCGTGCAGCGGGAGACGGGGTATGCCTTCGTCCCAATCGAAATCGGCCGTGAAGGCGGAGGTTGGGTTGAAGTCCGGAAAGGACTGACCGCTGGCGAGCAGGTGGTGATCGACGGTGTCTTTGACCTGAAGAACGTCCTCCTGAAAGCACACATCGGGTCTGGAGAGGGAAGGTAAGATGGAAAAGCTGTTTATCCTCTCGCTGAAGTATCGCTTCTTCACGCTCATGGCGATGATGCTCGTGATCGTCATCGGCCTGTGGTCCTTCACCCACCTCACCATTGACGCCATGCCCGATCTGACCCCGGTCCAGGTCCAAATCCTGACCCGTTCCCCAGCACTCGGGCCGGTTGAAGTAGAACAGTTCATCACGTTTCCGATCGAGGCCTCGCTGAACGGATTGCCTGCCCTCCGCGAGCTCCGCTCTGTCTCGCGTTATGGGCTCTCGGCAGTGACCGCAATTTTCGAGGATCGGACGGACATCTACCGCGCGAGACAGTTGGTCACCGAACGGCTGGCCCGTGCGATGGAACGTATCCCCGTCGAGTATGGCCGTCCGATCATGGGACCGTTGACGACCGGATTGGGCGAAGTCTATCAATTCACCGTAAAAGGACACGGCTACAGCGCCATGGCGCTCCGCACGCTTCTCGAATGGGAGATCGGGATGCGGCTGCGGGCCGTGCCGGGCGTGGTCGAAGTCAATATTTGGGGCGGAGAGCCTCAGCAGTTCCAAGTGGTAGTAGAGCCCGCGAAGATGCTGTCCTACAAATTATCGCTTCGGCAGGTGTTTGAGGCGCTCGAACGGAACAATGCCATTGCCGGCGGCGGCTACATTGAGCATCAACGCGAACAACTACTCATCCGTGGTGAAGCATTGGCAACCCAGGTGAGCGACCTCGCAAGGATTGTGGTGGCACACGGCCCTGGGTGAGTGCCGATCTACATCTCAGACCTCGCGGAGGTGAAGGAGGCATCGGGGCTCCGTATCGGCGCTGCGACGGCGATGGGAGAGGGCGAAACCGTCATCGGCATGGTCCAGATGTTGGCGG
>JBBTKS010000120.1:0-12578 GCA_038058885.1 Pseudomonadota bacterium | reverse complement strand
ATCAGGCCCGATGTCTACCGGCTTTTCGGCGTGCTTGCGGTCTGCATCGCTGATGATACGTACACGAAGTTTTTCCTCTTCCAAACCTGTCTCGTCCTTGAGCCACCGGGCAACAGGCAGTTTCAACCCGAACTCGCGCTCGAGACTTTCCTCCAGCCCGGGCACATCCCACTGCTCCTCCAGACTTTCCGGGGGAACATGCTGGTTCATCAGCTCGTTGACGACATCAAGACGAATCGACGTAATACTTTCGGAAATATCGTCCACGTTCATGAGCCGGTTGCGCTGTTCGTAGATCACTTTGCGCTGATCGTTCGCCACGTCGTCGTATTCGAGCAACTGCTTGCGAATATCGAAGTTACGTCCCTCGACTTTGCGCTGGGCGTTCTCGATCGCGCGCGATACCCACGGGTGCTCGATCGCCTCGCCTTTCTGCATGCCCAGCTTCTGCATGAGACCGGAAAGCCGGTCACTGCCGAAGATGCGCAGCAGATTGTCTTCCAGCGAAAGATAAAAACGCGAGGAACCGGGATCGCCCTGCCGTCCGGAACGGCCGCGCAGCTGATTGTCGATGCGCCGCGACTCATGGCGCTCGGTGCCGATCACGTGCAGTCCGCCCGATGCCACGACCTGCTGGTGTCGCTTGTCCCACTCGGTCCGGGCCTGCTGCCGCTTGGGGGAATCATCGCCGATTTCCTTGAACTCCATCTCGAGATTGCCGCCAAGCACGATGTCGGTGCCGCGGCCGGCCATGTTGGTGGCGATGGTGACGGCCCCGGGACGGCCGGCTTGCGCCACGATCATCGCTTCACGCTCGTGGTGCTTGGCATTCAATACCTGATGGGGAATCTTTTCGTTCTGCAGCAGGCCCGAAAGAAGCTCCGAAGCTTCGATGGTCACGGTGCCGACCAGCACCGGTTGGCCGCGCTGATGACAATCGCGGATATCGACCAGGATCGCCGTGTGTTTTTCCCCGGCCGTGCGGTATATCTGGTCAGCCATGTCCTGGCGGACCATGGGATGATGGGTCGGTATCACCACGACCTCGAGACCGTAGATCTGCTGGAACTCGAAAGCTTCGGTGTCGGCGGTGCCGGTCATGCCGGCAAGCTTGCCGTATAACCTGAAATAATTCTGGAAGGTGATCGTGGCGAGCGTCTGATTTTCGTTCTGTATCTTGACGCATTCCTTCGCTTCCACGGCCTGGTGCAAGCCATCCGACCAGCGCCGTCCCTGCATCATGCGCCCGGTGAACTCGTCGATGATGATCACCTCGTCGTCACGCACGATGTAATCCACCTCGCGCTTGAACAGGGAATGCGCGCGCAGCGCGGCGTTGAGGTGGTGCATGAGAATCAGATTGGTAGCATCGTAGAGACTTGAGCCCGCTTCCAGCAGGCCCGCCTGAGCCAGGAGTTTCTCGACCTTCTCGTGCCCGGCCTCGGTGAAGATAGCCTGGCGCGCCTTTTCGTCCACGCTGTAATCCCCCGGACCGTTCTCGGTCTCCTGCTTGATAAGGCGGGGAATAATGGTGTTGACCTTGACGTACAGATCGGCACTTTCATCGGCCGATCCGGAAATAATGAGCGGCGTGCGTGCCTCGTCGATCAGAATCGAGTCCACCTCGTCCACGATGGCGTAGTTGACACCGCGTTGTACACGCTCCTCGGCGCGAAACGCCATGTTATCGCGCAGATAATCGAAACCGTATTCGTTGTTGGTGCCGTAGGTGATATCGGCGGCATAGGCGTCGCGTTTTTCCTGGCGGTCCTGACCCGGAACAACGACACCCACACTCATGCCCAGAAACCCGTATATCTGACCCATCCATTCGGCGTCGCGGCGCGCCAGGTAGTCGTTGACGGTCACCACGTGCACGCCTTGGCCGGAAAGGGCGTTCAAATACACAGCAAGCGTGGCCACGAGCGTCTTGCCTTCACCGGTGCGCATCTCCGCGATCTTGCCCTGGTGCAACACCATTCCACCAATCAGCTGCACGTCGAAATGACGCATGCCGAGTGCGCGCTTGGACGCCTCGCGCACGCAAGCGAAGGCTTCGTGCAGCAGGCTGTCCAGGCTTTCGCCATTCGACACGCGGGTTTTGAATTCGGAAGTCTTGGCGCGCAGCTGCTCGTCGGTGAGTTTGGCGAGCTCGGGCTCGAGCGCATTGATGCGTACCACATCCTGCTGCATGCGCTTGAGCAGACGCGAGTTACGACTGCCGAATATCTTGGTAAGCGCTTTCGTAATCATAAAAATCCGTGCGCCTCGCGAGGAGGCGTATCAAAAGAGCGGCAATTATGGAGGAAAAGTGAAGAGACTTGAAGCGTAATACGGCGACGGATGACTATTTGGTGCTGGCCTGCTGGAGATACCGCATGGGATTCACCGGAGTGCCATTACGCACG
Organism: Pseudomonadota bacterium; assembly: GCA_038058885.1. Classification (GTDB taxonomy): domain Bacteria; phylum Pseudomonadota; class Gammaproteobacteria; order Acidiferrobacterales; family Sulfurifustaceae; genus Sulfuricaulis. Next base: position 10,170 of record JBBTKS010000120.1, on the reverse strand, counting down.
ACTTCAAAATGCAGATGCGGGCCGGTGGAACGGCCGGAACTGCCGACCAGCGCGATCGACTGTCCCTTCTTGACAAGGTCGCCTACTTTGACCAGCGTAGTGCTGGTATGGGCATACCGTGTGGTCAGGCCGGATTCGTGCGTTACTTCGACCAGCAGACCATAGCCGGCTCGCTCCCCGCTGTGAGACACGACCCCGTCGCCCACCGCGAGCACGGGTGAGCCCACGTGCGAGGCGATATCCACACCTTCATGCACGGACTGATGGCCATTGAACGGATCGGCGCGCACGCCGAAGCCGGAGGAAATCCACCCGCCATCCACCGGCCACCCGGAGGGTGTCACGGCGGCGTTAAGCTTGCGGTCCAGCAACAGATTCTCGAGAGCGGCCAGGCGCTCCTGCTGGCGCTCGATTTCGCGCGTGAGCTGCTCGAGCGAAGACGTCAGTTCCGGCGGGTTCGAGGAAGCACTGGCCTTTTCCGGGCCACCCATGGCCGCATCGGCGGAAAAATTGAATTCGCGCGCATCCAGTCCCGCCATGCGGGTCAGGCGGCTGCCGAGCGCATTGAGCCGCAGCACCTGCGCCTGCAACTGCCCCAGCCGCTGGGCCAGGGCGTTGAGATGCGCCTCGGCGTTGCGTTTGGCCTCGGCGACCGCAGTACGTTGCGCTGCCAGCTCGCGGCGTTGCGCGGTCAACAGTGAATCCGCGCCGTAGGCGGACAACATGTCCTGGGCGCGGTAGGCGATAACTCCCAGTAAAACAGGCAATGCTACAAAAACAACCAACGCAATCAGTATCAGATGGCGCTGGGAAAGGGTGGCGTTGCGGCCTTTGCCGTGACGGCTGTTGGGTACAAGTATGATGTTCATGCCAGTCGCTCCCCTGTCAACTCACCGATACACAGAATACGAAATCGTCGCTTCCCGCCGTGCGCCGGTCAGACAGCCGGAACCGTGCGCACGAAGGCAATGGGTGCCTCGTCGTTTTCGTTATAAGTGATGAGTTCCCACGCCTCCTGGTTCATCACCAGTTCGCGCAACAGACGATTATTGAGGGAATGCCCGGATTTGTGAGCGCTGAAGGCGCCGATCAGCGGGTGACCCAGGAGATACAAATCGCCGATGGCATCCAGCACCTTGTGCTTGACGAACTCGTCTTCGTAACGCAGGCCGTCGTCATTCAGAATCCGATACTCATCGAGCACGATGGCGTTATCGAGGCCGCCGCCGCGCGCCAATCCTGCCGCGCGCAACGCCTCGAGATCGCCCATGAAACCGAAAGTGCGCGCACGGCTGACTTCTCTTACAAAAGAGGTTGTGGAAAAGTCGACGCTCGCGTTTTGGGTCGAGTTGCGGAAGGTAGGATGATTGAATTCGATGGCAAACGAGACCTTGAACCCCTCGAACGGCTCGAAACAGGCCCACTTGTCGCCCTCTTCCAGACGAATCTTCTTCTTGATGCGCATGAACCGCTTCGGTGCCGACTGCTCGGCTATGCCCGCCGATTGGACCAGGAATACAAACGGCCCTGCGCTGCCGTCCATAATCGGCACTTCCGCGGCCGTCAGGTCGACATAGGCGTTATCGATACCCAGTCCGGCGAATGCCGACATAAGATGCTCCACCGTGGAAACTCTTGCACCGTTACACTCAAGTGTAGTCGAGAGGCGGGTATCGGAGACGTTTTCCGGGCACGCCCGGATTTCCACCGGTTCGGCGAGATCGATGCGTCGGAAAATGATTCCAGTGTCGGATGGTGCCGGCCGCAGAGTCAGATAGACCTTTTCGCCGGTATGCAGCCCTACGCCCGTGGCACGGATGACATTCTTCAGAGTTCGTTGCTTAATCATCTAGTTATTCTAACTGTCCCTATCAAACGTATTGCGGCAGAATGACTGCATCTCCGGCAGGGCAGGAAACACACTCGCAAAATTTAACTGCGGCATGCAACCCCGCATGCTGCTTAATGATTCTCAGGAGCCGATGCCCGGGATCCGGAAAAAACTCAATCCCTCTATGTATTTAAGGATAAAACCACACCCCTGTCCAGCCAATTTTCCGCCCGTTTGGCGCTATCGGGGCATCACCCCCGATAAACGGCCCTGGATCGCACAAATTCCATGTCGTCCATAGCCACTGGATCTGTCGCGCCGGGTAACTCCCTTCCGTAGTGAAGCATTTTCGAAGCGAGCCCACAGGCCGCTCCAAGCGACGAGCTTCATTGGGTCACCTGGTCGCCTTCGCCGAGAGCGCTATCGCCTCGGGCGCTCGGGGCTAGTCGGCCTGTTTCCTCAAGAATGCCGGGATGTCCAGGTATTCGATGGCTGCCTCGGTCGGCACAGCCATCGGCCGTTCCGTACGCCGGTTGCGAATGACGGTGGGTGTTTCAAGATCCTCGTAATCCGTGGTGCCGGTACCGGTTTTGACCACCTTGTACGGCTGCTTGCTGCGCTGCTTTTCCTGGCCCAGGCCGGTGGCCACGATGGTGACACGCAGTTCTTCGCGCATCTCCGGCTCGATCACGGTTCCAATCACCACGGTGGCATCATCCGCGGCAAATTCCTTGATCGTATTGCCAACCTCTTCGAATTCACCGATCGACATATCGAGACCGGCCGTGATATTGACGAGGATGCCGCGTGCGCCGGAGATATTAATATCTTCGAGCAGCGGGCTTGAGACCGCGGCCAAGGCCGCCTCGCGCGCGCGTGACGGGCCGGTTGCCGTGGCCGCGCCCATCATCGCCATGCCCATCTCCGACATCACGGTACGCACATCGGCGAAGTCCACATTGATTAATCCCGATCGCGTGATCAGTTCGGCGATGCCTTGAACCGCATTTTGCAAAACTTGATTCGCCTTGCTGAAGGCATCCAGCAGCGACGCATCCTTCCCGAGCACGGTCACCAGTTTTTCGTTCGGAATCGTAATGATGGAATCGACGTACTGGGCGAGTTCCGAGATACCCTGATCCGCCACACCCATGCGTTTGCGGCCTTCGAACGGAAACGGTTTGGTGACCACCGCCACCGTCAGGATGCCCATATCCTTGGCCACTTGTGCTACCACCGGGGCGGCGCCGGTACCGGTGCCGCCACCCATGCCCGCGGTGATGAACACCATGTCAGCGCCGGAAAGCACCTCGGCGATGCGCTCGCGATCTTCAACGGCGGCCTGCCGGCCGATGTCGGGATTGGCGCCGCATCCCAGACCCTTGGTGAGATTGGTCCCGAGCTGAAGAATGGTCTTCGCCTGCGATTTCTTGAGCGCCTGCGAATCCGTGTTGGCGTTAATGAACTCCACGCCATCGATATCAGCCGCGACCATGTGATCGACGGCGTTGCCACCGCCTCCGCCGACACCGATAACCTTGATGACGGCTTGCTGCCCATAGGTATCCATTAGTTCAAACATTGTGTTGCCTCCAGTGTAGGTTTCTATAACCAGTTGATCGATCCATCTGCCTGTTCCCCCACATCAAAAATTCCCCTGAAACCAGCTCTTCATCTTGCTCCAGGCTCCCTTGACTCCCACGGATGCGCCCGGATTCTGCACGTACTGCTTCCCTTCACGGCAGCGCGCGCCATACAGCACCAGCCCCACGCCGGTGGCGAAGATCGGGTTCTGCACCACGCCCTTCAATCCCCCGACGTATTGCGGCACGCCCAGGCGCACCGGCATGTGAAACACCTCCTCCGCCAGATCGACCACGCCTTCCATCTTGGCGCTGCCGCCGGTGAGCACGAGCCCGCTGCCAACCACGTCCTCGAAACCGCTGCGGCGCAACTCGGCCTGGATAAGGCTGTAGAGTTCCTCGATACGCGGTTCGATGACTTCGGCCAGCGTCTGGCGCGAGAGTTTGCGCGGCGGACGGTCGCCGACGCTCGGTACTTCGATGGTTTCATCGCGGTGCGCCAATTGCGTGAGGGCGCAACCGTACTTTTTCTTGATGTCCTCGGCGTATTGCGTCGGCGTGCGCAGCGCCACGGCGATGTCGTTCGTCACCTGATCGCCGGCGATGGGAATCACGGCGGTGTGGCGGATGGCACCTTCGGTAAACACGGAGATGTCCGTCGTGCCGCCACCGATATCCACCAGACACACGCCCAGCTCCTTTTCATCTTCCGTCAGCGTGGAGATGCTCGAGGCCAGTTGCTCGAGAATGATGTCATCCACTTCCAGTCCGCAACGACGGACGCACTTGATGATGTTCTGTGCCGCGCTCACCGCGCCGGTGACGATGTGCACCTTGGCTTCGAGGCGCACGCCGCTCATGCCGATCGGCTCGCGGATGCCCTCCTGCTTGTCGATGATGAATTCCTGCGGCAGGATGTGCAGCACCTTCTGGTCGGCGGGGATCGCGAGCGCGCGCGCCGCCTCGATGACGCGCTCCACGTCGCCCGGCCCCACTTCCTTGTCCTTGATCGCCACGATCCCGTGCGAGTTGAAACTCGATATGTGCGAACCCGCGATGCCGGCATAAACCGAGTGGATCTGGCAGCCGGCCATGAGTTCGGCCTCCTCCACGGCACGCTGGATCGACTGCACCGTGGATTCGATGTTCACCACCACTCCCTTTTTCATGCCGCGCGAGGGATGGTGCCCCACGCCGATGATCTCGACTTCGCCCGTCGGCGTGAGTTCACCGACTATCGCCAGCACCTTGGAGGTGCCGATGTCGAGACCCACGATCAGTTTTTCATCATCCCGTTTCGCCATAGTTACCCCTTGTTGGCCAATCCTGCGCGCCCGTTACTGGTACGGCCGGGCGCGTCGTGATGGCCGGCGGTCTGGCCGCCGACCTGCTCCACTGAAAAACCGTTGGCATAGCGCAGATCCACCTGCCGTATGTCGGACGCCAGCAACGTCAATGACTGCGCATACACGCGCGCAAAGCGCTCGAGTTTGCGCTCGGGCTGCTCGCGGTCTAGTACGATCGTCATCCCATTCGAAAGCCCCAGGCGCCAGGTGCGTCGCGGTGTCAGCGTGATCCGCTCCAGCTTCAGTCCGGCCGCGGCCAGAATGCGGCCGAGACTTTTGTAGTGTTCGAGCACCTGCGCGCCGGTTCCCTCCGGTCCCTCAAGCCGCGGGAACTCCGCGGGAAGGTCACCGGCTTTCACGCGCACCACGTCGCCCGCCTGGTTGAGAAACGCGCCTTCGCTCCAATATGCCGCCAGCTGCTGTTCCGTGAACCGGACGTACACGTCCTGCGGCCACTGGCGCCACACCGAGGCCTTGTAAACCCAGGGCAACGATTCCACCCGCGCCTTCACCGCATCGAGATTGAGCAGGAAAAAATTTCCATGCACGACGTTCATGACCGTCGCCTGCAGTTCCTGCTGCGTGACATGCTTGAACTCGCCCTCAAAACGCACGTGCCGCACCGTGAAGTTGTCAGTACGCAACAACCAGTCGGCGCCGAAGGCGAGCGTGAGCAACACGAACAGCAGTGCGAACAACAGCGCCGCGGCCTTGAACAGGCTTATGCCCTCGTCCGGCTCTCGCCGTGCCGAATCAGCGCCTGACATCCGCGGTCTCCAGTATGCGCAACACCAGTTGATCGAAATCCATCCCCGCCTGTTTCGCGGCCTTGGGCACGAGGCTGTGATCGGTCATTCCCGGCACCGTGTTCACCTCCAGTGCGTAGGCCTGGCCGGCCTTGTCGAGCATGAAGTCCACCCGGCCCCAGCCGGAGCAACCGAGCGCGTCAAACGCCCGTTGCGCCAGGGTCTGGATAGCGCGCTCCCGATCCGCGGGCAGGCCGCAGGGACAGAGGTAACGCGTGGTGTCGAGGATGTATTTCGCCTCGTAGTCGTAGAACTCGCGGTCGGTTTCGATCCGGATGATCGGCAGCGCTTGATCTCCGAGAATCCCGCAGGTCAGCTCGGCGCCATCGATGAAGCGTTCGGCGATCACCTGATCGTCGTACTTCGCCGCGGTTTCCCATGCCAGCTTCAACTCCGTCACGGTCTTGGCCTTGCTGATGCCCAGACTCGAACCTTCGCGCACCGGTTTGACGAACACCGGCAACCCCAGTTTCGCGGCGACCTTGCCGAGATCGATGCCGGACTCGAGCATGACGTATTCCGGCGTCGGGATGCCCGCCGCGGACCAGAGATATTTGCTGCGCAGCTTGTCCATGCCCAGCGCCGATCCGAGCACACCGCTGCCGGTATACGGGATGTCCAGTACTTCGAGTGCGCCCTGGATGACGCCGTCCTCGCCCCAGCGTCCGTGCAGCACGATAAACACACGATCGAACCCACCGTCCTCCAGCCGCCGCAAGGTGGACTTGTCCGCATCGATGCCGTGTGCGTCGATGCCCGACCGCTTCAGCGCCGCGAGCACCGCGTTACCGCTCTTGAGCGAGACCTCACGCTCGGCGGAGGGTCCACCCATGAGTACCGCCACTTTGCCGAAGTTCCCGCGCTTCATGAGCCTGGCTCCACGCCGATCACCCGCACTTCGGTCTCCAGCCTGATGCCCTGTCGCTTTTCCACTTCCATCTGCACGCGCCGAATCAGCTGCTCGATGTCGGCCGCGGTCGCGCCGCCGGTATTGACGATGAAATTGGCATGCAGGTCGGACACGCAGGCCTTGCCCTCGCAAGCGCCCTTGAGGCCGCAGGACTCGATCAGACGCGCGGCAAAATTCCCCGTCGGATTCTTGAACACGGAGCCCGCGTTCGGCAGCTGGGTGGGCTGGGTGGCACCGCGTTTGGCAAGCAGGGTTTTGATCAGGGTTTTGCCCTGCGTCGTGTCTCCGGCGCCGAGCCGGAAATGGGCGGCCACGAACCACTCGTTTTGCGGCCCGGTGACCTTGCGATAATCGATTTGATAATCCGTGGGTGGGCGTGTATGCCGTTCACCGTGACGATCGATCGTTTCCACCGCCGCGACGATCTTCCACGTCTCCCCGCCGAAAGCACCGGCGTTCATGGCCAGCGCACCGCCCACGGTGCCGGGGATGCCGGCGAGAAATTCCGCGCCGACCATGCCGCGATCGGTGCTGAAGCGCGCGACCTTGGCACTGGCCACGCCGGCTTCGGCGCGCACCACGTTGTCGCGCAGAACATCCAGCGCACTCAGCGCGCCACTGGTCATGATCACCGTGCCGCGCACGCCACCGTCGCGCACCAGCAAATTGCTTCCCAGGCCCACCCAGTGAACCGCTTCCTGCGGCGGCAGCGATTTCATGAAAGCCGCGAGGTCATCGAGGTCGGCCGGAATGTAGAAACGGTCCGCGGGCCCGCCGACGCGCCAGCTGGTATGACGCGCCATCGGCTCGTTCACGAGCAGTTGGCCGCGGAGACTGATATGCGATTTAGCCGGCATCATCCGCCGCTCCCCGTTCGCAGGGTCTGCGGAAGCGCGGCGGCAACGCCGCCGATGCTGCCCGCGCCCATCGTGAGCAATACGTCGTTGCCGCGCAGCACGTCGGCCAGCGCCTGCGGCAGCGTGTTCACGTCCTCCAGGAAAATCGGTTCGGTCTTGCCGCGCGCACGGATGGCGCGACACAGCGCGCGCCCGTCCGCGCCGCTGATCGGCGTCTCGCCGGCGGCATAGACCTCGGTGACCAGCAGCGTGTCGATATCCGCGAGCACGGTACTGAAATCGTCGAGCAGATCGTGCGTGCGGGTGTAGCGGTGCGGCTGGAATACCACGACCAGTCGCCGCTCGGGCCAGCTCGCGCGTGCCGCCGCCACCGTCGCCGCGATCTCGCGCGGGTGATGCGCGTAGTCGTCCACCAGGATCACATCGCCACCGTCCAGTGCCATGTGACCGTTGATCTGGAAACGGCGTCCGATGCCGGCAAAACCGGCGAGCGCGCGCGCGATGGCGGGCTCTTCGACGCCCAGTTCGTGCGCAATGCCGATGGCGGCCAGCGCATTCAGCACGTTATGCCGTCCGGGCAGGTTGAGCGTCACCGTCAGCCAGTTCTTGCGGCCGCGCAGCTCGGCGGTGAAATGCATTTTGATTCCTTCCTGACGTATATCGACCGCGCGCAGATCGGCCTCGGCGGCCGTGCCGTAGGTCAGCACCGGCCGGTGCACCCGCGGGACGATCTCGCGCACTACCGGATCGTCGTGACACAGCACCGCCAGCCCGTAGAACGGCAGCTGCTGGAGGAAATCCACGAACGCCTGCTTCAGGCGGTTGAAGTCGCCGCCGTAGGTGGCCATGTGATCGGCGTCGATGTTGGTCACGACCGCCATGAACGGCGCGAGATGCAGGAACGAGGCATCGCTCTCGTCGGCCTCGGCCACGAGATATTGTCCGCGACCGAGACGCGCGTGGGTGCCGGCGCTGTTCAGGCGTCCACCGATCACGAAGGTTGGGTCGATTCCACCTTCAGCCAGGCAGCTCGCCACGAGGCTCGTGGTCGTGGTCTTGCCGTGCGTGCCGGCGATCGCGATGCCGCGTTGCAGGCGCATCAGCTCGCCCAGCATTTCGGCGCGCGGAATCACCGGTATCTTGGCCGCGCGCGCGGCGCGGACCTCCGGATTGGTCTCGTCCACGGCCGAGGACACGACAACCACGTCCACGCCTTTGATGAGCTTCGGATCGTGACCGATGGTGACCTTAACCCCGAGCGAGACGAGGCGCTTGGTGTTCGGCGATTCACGCACATCCGAGCCGGACACCTCGAATTGCAGGTTGTGCAGCACTTCGGCGATACCGCACATGCCCGCGCCGCCGATGCCGACAAAGTGCACGCGCTTGACTCGATCACGCATCGGGCACCCCCATACGTCTACGCCACCCAACCGCCGTGACCGTGCCTAACAGCGCGCGTGCGACGCACGCGATCATATGAATACATGGCCGATCACGCATCGATCGCTCCTATACATGCGCCGGCAACGGTGTCGGCGGCGTCTGTCACGGCCAGGTGACGTGCGGCACGCGCCATTTTTATCAGCAGCTCGCGATTCGCGGCAAAGCCGGTGAGCAGCTCGGCAAGCCGCTCGCGTGTCAGTTCCGGCGACGGCACGAGCACCGCCGCCTCGCGCTCCGAGAGAAACCGCGCGTTGGCGGTCTGGTGATCGTCCACGGCATAGAGGTAAGGGACGAGGATCGCGGCCGATCCCGAAGCGGCGAGCTCGGCAATGGTCATGGCGCCGGCGCGGCACAGCACCACGTCGGCCCAGGCATAGGCCTCGGCCATGTTGTCGATGAATTCCGTCACCCGGGCGGGCACATCGCCGTAGGCATGCTGCACCGTCGCGACGGCGTTACGTCCGCATTGATGCCAGATTTCCGGCCGCGCCTTGGAGGGCAGCGACATGATGGCCTCGGGCACGGTGTCGTTGAATATTTTTGCGCCCTGGCTGCCGCCCACGACGAGCAATCGAAGGCCTCCCTGGCGCGCGGCCAGTCTTTCTTCCGGCGGCGGCAGCGCGGCGATCTCGTCGCGCACCGGGTTGCCCACCGGGCGGGCGGCAAGATGTCCGCCGAACGCGTCGGGGAATCCGCACAGCACCTGATCGGCGATCAACGCGAGCCACTTGTTGGTCATTCCGGGAATCGCGTTTTGCTCGTGAATCAGCAGTGGCGTGCGCGTGATCCACGCCATCAAACCGCCCGGCCCGGCGACGAATCCGCCCAGGGACAGCACGACATCCGGCTTGCACCGGCGCAGGACCCGGAACGCCTGCGCCATCGCATATATAAGAGTGAACGGCAGCAGCAGCCAGCGCCGCCAGCCCTTGCGCCGCACGCCCTGGATCGTCAACCATTCCATGTCGATCGCCAGCCCCGAAGCAGGTACGGCATGCGCTTCAAGGCCGCGGTGCGTGCCAAGCCACACCACCTGCACGCGTTTCTCCAGGAGCCGGCGTGCCACGGCGAGCCCCGGGAACACATGTCCGCCGGTGCCGCCCGCCATGATCAGCACGCAACTCATGATTTCCTCCAACCGGAGGCAGCGGCCTCGCGCCCAATGAGCAGCAGCAGCCCCATGGCGATGCAGCTCATAATCATGCTCGACCCGCCGTAACTCACGAACGGAAGCGTCAGCCCCTTGGTCGGCAACAGTCCCATGTTGACGCCCATGTTGATCATCGCCTGGCTGCCGAGCAGCAGGCCCAGGCCCTGCGCCAATCGCGCGCCATAGATCTGGCCGGCGGCTTCCGCCTGACGCGCGATGGCGAAGGCGCGCGCGATCACGA
>JBBTKS010000119.1:0-18033 GCA_038058885.1 Pseudomonadota bacterium | reverse complement strand
TCAATCTGTTCGAGTCAATTATCGTCCTGTGCATGATCGTGCTGGGCGGCATGGTCAACATTCCGGGGGTCATTCTCGGCGCGGTGCTGCTCACGGTGTTTCCCGAGGCGCTGCGATATCTCGGTGAGCTGCAGCATTACCTGTTCGGACGCGTCCTCGTGGACCCGTCCGATCTGCGCATGCTGATCTTCGGGCTCGCGCTCATCCTCATCATGATTTTCCGGCCGGCAGGGCTGCTGCCGTCGGTGCGCCGCCGCCGTGAATTCGGCTCAGATGCTTCCGTGCTCGCGCAGGAACAGGCCTCGCTATATGACACCCAGCGCTGAAGAAGAACCGCAGTCGCGTCTCGACACGCTGCTCACGGTCAGCCAGGTGAGCAAGCATTTCGGCGGCTTGGCGGCGCTGCAGGACGTATCCTTGCATATTCATACCGGCGAAATTTACGGTCTCATCGGCCCGAACGGCGCCGGCAAGACAACGCTATTCAATGTTCTGACCGGCATATTCAAGCCGGATGCCGGGCGCATCGAACTGAAGGGACGGGCGGTCACGGGGCGCAAGCCGAATCAGGTGGCGGCGCTGGGCGTGGCGCGCACGTTCCAGAACATCCGCCTGTTCGCCAACATGACGGCGCTTGAGAACGTCATGGTGGGACGGCACGTGCGCACACATGCCGGCATTATCGGCGCGGTCTGGCGTGATTCCGCCACCCGCGCGGAAGAGACGGCGATCGCCGCGCGCGCGTATGAGCTGCTGGAATACGTCGGCATCGCCCGGGATGCGCACATGCTGGCCAAGAACCTCCCGTACGGCGACCAGCGCCGGGTCGAAATTGCGCGTGCCCTGGCCACCGATCCGCTGTTGCTGGCGCTCGATGAACCCGCGGCGGGCATGAATCCCAGCGAGACCGCCCAACTCCAGACGTTGCTGCAGAAAATTCGCGAGGGTGGCGTGACGCTGCTGCTCATCGAGCATGACGTGAAGCTGGTGATGGGGCTGTGCGACCGCGTCGCCGTGCTCGACTACGGCAAGAAAATCGCCGAAGGCGCGCCGGCCGAGGTACAGCGCGATCCGCGCGTGATCGAGGCCTATCTGGGCGGTGCGGTGGCATGAGCAGGGAGCAGTGCCTGCCGCGAAGCGGCAGGTGCGACCGTCCGCGAAGTGCCACCAGCTGCCGACAGCCGGCAGTCAAATATTGTGACGCGCCTAAGGAGGCAGCGGAATGAACATTCTGCAAACACGCGGGCTGGAAGTGGCCTACGGCGGCATCCGCGCCGTCAAAGGCGTGGATCTGGTCGTGCGCCGCGGCGAACTTGTGTGCCTGATCGGCGCTAACGGCGCCGGCAAGACCACGATGCTCAAGTCGCTGTGCGGCATGCTTGCGCCCAGCCGCGGCGAGATTCTTTATGAAGGCGACTCCATCACCGGCAAACCGTCGTACGAAGTGGTGCGTCGCGGGATTTCACTGGTGCCGGAAGGTCGCGGTATTTTCGGGCGCCTGACCGTGGAGGAAAATATCAAGATCGGCGCCTATGCGCGACGCGACGGCGCCGGGATCCGCGCGGACATGGATCGCCTCTACGAGTTGTTCCCGCGGCTGTCAGAGCGCCGCGTTCAACAGGCCGGCACGCTTTCGGGCGGTGAACAGCAGATGCTGGCGATCGGCCGGGCGCTCATGAGCCGTCCGCGCCTGCTGCTGCTCGACGAGCCGAGCATGGGGCTCGCCCCCATGCTCGTGCAGAAGATTTTTCAAACCATCAAGCGCATCGTCGAAGAGGGCGTGACGTTGTTGCTGGTGGAGCAGAATGCCAAGCTTGCGCTCGGGATCAGTCATCGCGGCTACGTCATGGAAAGCGGTAAAATCATTCTCACCGATTCCGCCGAGGCGCTGCTCAAGAACCCGAAAGTACGGCACGCCTATCTGGGCGGGTGAGGCGCGTCGCCGCGGAACGTGGCGGTAGGCCACGATAAGCGCTTGCCGCTTTGATTGCTCGGAGCGGTTTGACATCAGGTAAGTCGTTGGCAATAATGCCAACATGGAGGCGCGGCTCATCTTCCGTAACAAAAAACGCCTGGCGAGCGGCGCGATCGTGGAGGAGGTGGTTTGGAAATTGCCGCACCCGGAGCCCGACCGCCCCCACGGTTACAAGTACCGGCTCGCCTACGTGCGCGAGGGCAAGCGCATCGTCGGCTACGACAACGAGCGCGGCAAAGGCGACCACCGCCACCGGCGTGGCCGGGAAGGGCGTTACGAGTTTGTTTCGCTCGATCGGTTGCTGGCCGACTTCAGGGCGGATGTAATGCGTGAGGAGGGCAAGACATGAAACGAGTGGTGACCGTAAGAGTTGAGAGCCTCGATGAGGGGCTGGAGTCCTTCCGCCGGGCGTGGAAAAGCCGCCGTTACCAAGGCGAGTTCGTGACCTTCGAACGGCTTTCGGACATGGCCCGCACGCTCACGCCCTCGCGCTTCGAGCTGCTGCGGATGCTGCAGGCGAAAGGGCCGCTCGCCCTGCGTGCCTTGGCGCGACTGCTCAAGCGCGACGTGAAGAGCGTGCACCGCGACGTGAAACCCTTGGCGGAACTCGGCTTGATCGAATCGGGCGAACGGGGCCTGTTCGTGCCCTACGACGAGATTCGCGCCGAGTTCACGATGCGGAGAAAAGCGGCGTAAGAAACGCCGTGTAATGGGGTGCGCTCGGCGAAACCGCCATCGGCGTTCCGTACGTTTACTGTTTCGGCGAATAGTTAAGCGTAGCGTGCGCCATGCGCACGATTACTTCATCTCTCCGAAAGCGCCATCGTCCATACCCGGACCACCGGCCCAATCAAGCGGATAGATCCCCCGCTCGACGAAGCGGTGAAAGCTCGAATAAGGCCAGTCGCGCACGCGCTTCACGTAACCATGCTTCACCGGATTCCAGTGGATGTACTCCACATGTTTCTCGAAATCGAGCTCGTTGCGGATTTGATGCTCCCAGAACCGTCGTTGCCATAACCCCAATTCGCCGCGCTTGCGCCGCGATGGGGACACCGGGGCCGCGATCAAGTAACGCACCTGCTGGCTCACGCCGCGTTTGATGATGTTCCAGCGCATGGAATAATCGGCATCGCTTTCCGGCAAGGTCCAGATGCAGTGCAGATGATTCGGCAGCAGCACGAAGGCTTCGATCGCGAACGGATAGCTCTTCTTCACCGCCTCCAGGCTCTGTTTCAGAGCCTGGTAGAATGGCGGTTTGGTCAACACCTTCTGGCGCTGATGGGCGTTGACCGTGAAGAAATACGTCGCGCCCGCGACGGTGGATCGCCGAAATGTTGCCATGTGGCGATTGTAAGGCGATCGTGCGCATGGCGCACGCTACCTTTATTATTTCAGCGGATAACATGCTGTGTTTACTGCCCGGGTGGCTGGACGGAGCGCGGCCGGCAGCACGTTACCTTTATTAGATCAGCGGATAGTCGAGTGTAGCATGCTCACCGATTTTGCCACGGCGCTGCTCAGGGACCCGAAAGTTCGGCACGCCTATCTGGGCGGATAAGATGATCGTGCGCATGGCGCACGCTACGTTTGCTGTCTCGGGGAATAGTCAAGTGTAGCGTGCGCCATGCGCACGTTAATTTATTTTAAAACTCAACCGGCCGGGTCTCGGCTGATGCTGGCACCGTTCCCAGGCGCCGGATAATTTCCGTCTCCAGGCACGACAACTGGCTATTGTCGGTCAGCGGCTGACGGTTGCGGTCGTTGATGAAAAAGATGTCCTCGGCGCGCTCGCCATAAGTGGCGACCTTGGCCGCCACCAGGTTCACGTGACACTGTTTGAGCGCCAGCCCCACCTGATAGAGCAGCCCGGGGCGGTCCTGGGCGGTGACTTCCATGAGGGTAAGCTGACCCTTCGGCGAGGGTCCGAATACGACTCGCGTCTCGATGGGAAAATGCTTCAGTTGACGCGGCAACTGGGCGGACTGCGGGTCGCGGCCCGGGCGCGGGTTCAACAGCTGGTCGCGCATCGTCTTCTGCAATTGCGCGAGCGCGCGCGGATCGCTTACCGGCTGTCCGGAGTGATCCAGTACCACGAAGGTATCCAGCGCGAAACCGTTGTGCAGCGTGTGAATGCGCGCATCCATGATGGACAGATTGAGGCGGTCGAAACCCGCGGTCATGACGACGAACAGGTCATCGCGGTCCGGTGTGTAGATCAGGAACTCGCTGCCGCCGAGGTCGGGCGTGTAACGCGTGGCCACGATCGGCAAATCGGTGGCATGCGCCCCGGCAATAACCTGCGCGTGCCACGCAAGGCTCTCGGCGTCGTAGGGCAGGAAATATTCCCCGTCCAGGTCCTGCCAGAAACGGTTGACCTGCGACTCGGAAAGTCCGGCCCGGCCCAGCTTTTCCAGCGCTGACCGGCGCAGGTCGGCGATGTGCTCCTGCAGATCGATCGGCTGGGCGATGCCGCGGCGCAGCAGCCGCGTGGTGGCGCTGTAGAGCTGCGACAGCAGCCGTCCTTTCCAGGCGTTCCACACGCTGGGGCTGGTGCCGCGCATGTCCGCCACCGTGAGCAGATACAGGTTGTCGAGATGTTCCTGATCGCCGACCCGTTGCGCAAAATGCATCACAACCTCGGGGTCGGAGATGTCCTCGCGCTGGGCGGTGCTCGACATCACGAGATGGTGGCGCACCAGCCAGCAGATGAAGCGGGTGTCGTACTCGCTCAGGTTGTGCAGGCGGCAGAAAGCCTCGGCCTCTTTTTCGCCCAGTTGTGAATGGTCGCCGCCGCGTCCTTTGGCAATGTCATGAAACAGACCGCCGAGATACAGGCGTTCCGGCTTGACGAGCTTCTGGATGATCTCGCTGGCGAGCGGAAACTCGCCGCGGAACTCCGGCACGGTGAAGCGGCGCAGGTTGCGCACGACCATGAGCGAATGCGCATCGACCGTGTAGACGTGGAACAGGTCATGCTGCATCTGCCCGACGACGCGCCCGAAGGCCGGGAGGTAGGCGCCGAGCACGCCGTAGGCATTCATGCGCCGCAGCTCGTGGGTGATGCCGCGCGGTTGGCGCATGATTTCCATGAACAGGCTGCGGCAGGCGAGATCCTGGCGAAACGAGTTGTCGACGCGGCGCAGGTTGGCGCGAATCAAGCGGATTGTTCCGGCACGCACGCCCTTGAGTTCCGGGTGCTGCTGCAGGATCAGGAATATCTCCAGCATGGCGAAAGGCGCGCGCTCGAACACCCGCGGGTGCGTGACCTCGACGAATCCGTAATGCGACCGGAAGCGGCGGTTGATCGGTTTGGTTTTCGTGCGGCCGCGCGCCAGAATGACCTCATCGAAATGCTGCAGCAGGATTTCGCTCAGCAGCGAGAGCTCCTTGATCGTGCGGTAATAGCGTTTCATGAACTGCTCGACGGCGAGGAAGCCGGGCCGATCGGCATAGCCGAATTCCCTGGCCAGATCCCGCTGGTGGTCGAACAGCAGCCGGTCCTCGCGCCGCCCGGCGAGGTAATGCAGTCCGGCGCGCACGTGCCACAGGAAATTACGCTCGCGAATGAGCGTGTGGTATTCCTCCTCGCTCAGGAAGCCGTGCCCCACCAGATCGTGCAGCGAGGCGGTATCGAATTGCCGCTGCGTGACCCACGAGATCATCTGGATGTCGCGCAGTCCACCCGGGCCGTCCTTGATGTTCGGCTCCAGGTTGTAGGCGGTGTCGTCGAAGCGATGATGTCTTGCTATTTGTTCCTGCCGTTTGGCGGCGAAGAATTTTTGGCTCGGCCAGATCTTGGACGCATGGGTCACCCGGCGCATTTTCTCGAAAAGTTTCTCGTCACCGTCGAGCCAACGCGCTTCCATGAGATTTGTGGCAACCGTGAGATCGTTTTTCGCCTCGCGCACGCAGTCCTTGAGGGTGCGCACGCTGTGCCCGACTTCGAGGCCCATGTCCCAGAAAAAACGCACGAGCGCTTCGATAAAAGCGCGTGTTTTGACGGGATCGTTCTTGTCGAGAAGTATCATGACGTCGATGTCAGACGCGGGATGCAGCTCACCGCGACCGTAGCCGCCCACGGCCACCAGGGCGACCGGAATTCCGGCCGGCAGCAGGGACAGGTGCCGGCGCCAGGCGCGCACCATGAGCTGGTCGATCAGCCAGGCGTGGGCGGTGACGAGCGCGGCGGCTCCGCTGTTGTCGTAAAACCGTTGCCGGAGGGTTTCGCGTCCGGCTTGCAGCGCGGTGCGAAACAACGGCAGAGGATTATTGGCTCCGGCCAGTGATTGGTCGAATTCCCGGCCGTTGAACAGACTGTCCTTAGCAATGGGCATGTTCGTTTTTAGAATCTCTAATAAAATGAATATACTGACCCGACCGACAAATAGTGCGCATTGTTTTCACCCTCTCCCTCCGGGAGAGGGTCGGGGTGAGGGGGGAAAATATCTGTAAAACTCCCCCTCATCCTGTCCTTCTCCCGGAGGGAGAAGGGACCCAATGGATACGGCGGTGCGCACTATTTACCGTTCTCCTCAGTAATTCCGAACCGCCAAGACGCCAAGGCCTCCAAGAAAGCAAAATATTTTTATCAAAAAACTTGGCGTTCTTGGCGTCTTGGCGGTTAAAAATATTTTTTTGAAGTCATGGGTTGTCTCCGGGAACGAGCGTGAGAACTTCGTGGCCCTTGTCCGTCACCAGCACGGTGTGCTCCCATTGCGCCGAGAGCGAGTGATCGCGCGTGACCACCGTCCAGTTGTCGGGAAGCAGTTTCACTTCTCTCTTGCCGGCGTTGATCATGGGCTCGATGGTGAAGGTCATGCCGGGCGCAAGCTCCATTCCGGTTCCCGGCTGACCGTAGTGCAGCACCTGCGGGTCTTCGTGGAATTCGCGCCCGATCCCGTGGCCGCAGTATTCGCGCACGACCGAAAAGCCGTGCGCCTCGGCGTATTGCTGGATGGCGTGGCCGATGTCGCCGAGCCGTGTTCCCGGCCGAACCGTGGCTATGCCCTTGAGCATGCATTCGTGCGTGATCTGTACCAGGCGTTTCGCCTGTATCGACGGTTCGCCGATATAAAACATTTTGCTGGTGTCGCCGTGAAAGCCGTCCTTGATGACGGTGATGTCGATGTTGACGATGTCGCCCTTTTTGAGCTTCTTGTCGCCCGGAATGCCATGGCATACCTGATGGTTCACCGAAGTGCAGATGGAGCGGGGGAAGCCCTTGTAGTTGAGCGGCGCCGGAATGGCCTGCTGCACGTTGACGATATAATCGTGGCAGATCCGGTCGAGTTCGCCGGTGGTGATGCCCGGCTGGACGTGCGGCCGGATCATGCGCAGCACCTCGGCGGCCAGCCGGCCGGCGATACGCATTTTTTCGACTTCCTCGGGGGTTTTGATGGTGACGGGCATGGCTGGAATGATGGCTTCGGCCGTATTGTCAGGGAATAGAGTCATTTTAAAAAGCCCTTTCACACATGTTTTTTTGTCCAAACCCATGAAAACATTGTCGTTATCCCCGCACTATGGTATAAAGCCGCCCGCAGTTAGCAGTTCAACCTAAACCCACACGCGGCACCGGCACATGCATCCGGGTGTCCGGCCACTTTAAAAAGCGGCTGGATTGATACATGGGGTCCGCGGCGGAAAAACCCGAAGGAGAAATCATGAGCAATATATCCATGCGCCAGATGCTGGAGGCCGGCGTGCATTTCGGCCACCAGACGCGGTACTGGCATCCCAAGATGCGCCCCTATATTTTCGGTGAGCGCAACCGTATCCACATCATCAACCTGGAAAAAACCCTGCCACTGTTCAACGAGGCAATGGGTTATCTGACCAAGCTTATCGCCAACGGCGGTACTGTCCTGTTCGTCGGCACCAAGCGCCAGGCCACGGACATCGTCAGCGAGGCCGCCGCGCGTTGCGGCAGCCCGTACGTGAATCATCGCTGGCTGGGCGGGATGCTGACCAATTACCGCACGGTCAAAAAATCGATCGAGCGGCTGAAGATGCTCGAGTCGGTTCTGGCGGACGATACGAGCAGACAGAAGCTATCCAAGAAGGAACTGCTGACGCTCGACCGCGAGCGCGTCAAGCTCGAGAAGAGCCTCGGCGGCATCAAGGAGATGTCCGGACTGCCGGATGCCGTCTTTGTCATTGACGTCGGCCACGAATATATCGCGGTATCCGAAGCCAACAAGCTGAATATTCCGGTCGTCGGCGTGGTGGATTCCAATTGCAAGCCCGATGGCGTGGACTACGTCATTCCGGGCAATGACGACGCCATTCGCGCCATCCAGCTTTACGCGCATGCCGCGGCGGACGCCATACTCGCCGGGCAGGAACAGCGTCAGGCGACGATTATTTCGGGCGATGACGAGTTCATCGAGGTCAAGGAAGAACCCGCAAAGATCAAGGTGACCGCCAGGAAGAAACCGATGGCGACGCACGATGAAGCGACCGCCGAGCCCGAAGCGACTGTCGTGATCGCAGACGCCGTGAAGCCGGCCGAGAAACCCAAGCGCGCTGTCCTCGCCAAGCCGAAGAGCGGTGAGCCAGGGAAAAAAGAGCCGTCCGGTCAGGGCGACGGCGAATAGAAGCGAGAATATCAAGGGGGCATCGCCCCCTTGATATTATGGTGGCGGTAAAACCGCCGTGCAGCTGAATGGGGATTACGTGATGAGCATTTCGGCACAACAAGTGAAAGAACTGCGCGAGCGCACCGGGCTCGGCATGATGGAATGCAAGGCGGCGCTGGCCGAAACCAGTGGCGACATGGAAGCCGCCACCGACTTGCTCCGCAAACGTGCCGGCGCCAAGGTGGAGAAGAAATCCGGTCGCATCGCGGCCGAGGGCGCGGTCGGTATTTACGTGACACCGGACCGCAAGACGGCCGCCATGGCAGAGGTCAACTGCGAGACCGATTTTGTCGCCAAGGGCGATGATTTCGCGGCGTTCGCCACCGCGGCCGCCGCCCGCGTGGCCGGCAAGCAGCCCGCCAATGTCGATGCGCTGTACCAGTTGCCGTTCGCGGACGGCGCCGCGCAGACCGTCGGCCAATCGCGCGAAGGTCTGGTGATGAAACTCGGCGAGAACATCAATATCCGCCGCTTCGAACGCATGACCGCGACCAAGGGTCATCTCGGCAGCTATATCCACGGCCGCAAGATCGGCGTACTGGTGGAAGTGGAAGGCGGCGATGAAAGCCTTGCCAAGGATATCGCCATGCACATTGCGGCGAGCCGCCCCGAGTGCGTCTCCAAAGACCAGGTGCCGGCCGCGGCGATCGCCAAGGAAAAGGAAATCTTCGCCGAGCAGGCGAAGACCAGCGGCAAGCCGCCCGAGATCGTTGAAAAGATGGTCATGGGCCGGGTGAACAAGTATCTCAACGAGATCTCCTTGTTGGGACAGCCTTTCGTGAAGGACCCGGACACGACCGTCGAAAAGCTGCTCAAGTCGAAAGGCGCCAGCGTCATCCGTTTCAGCCGCTACGAAGTCGGTGAAGGGATGGAGAAGAAATCGGGTGATTTCGCCGCCGAAGTCATGGCAACCGTCAAAGGGGGTTGAGCCTTGAAGAGCGCATCCGGGGTTCCCGCTTACCGCCGCGTGTTGCTCAAGCTTTCCGGCGAGGCGCTGATGGGCGCCGATGCCTATGGCATCAACCGTGATGTGCTCGCGCGCATCGCCGCCGAAATCAAATCGGTGGCCGACATTGGCGTGCAACTCGCCATCGTGATCGGAGGTGGCAACATCTTTCGCGGCATTGCGCCCTCCGCCCAGGGCATGGACCGGGCCTCCGCCGATTACATGGGCATGCTCGCCACCGTCATGAACTCGCTCGCGATGCAGGACGCCCTGGAGAAACAGGGTGTGCCGGTGCGCGTGCAATCGGCGCTGCGCGTCGATCAGGTCGTCGAGCCCTACGTGCGCCGGCGCGCGATCCGGCATCTCGAGCAGGGGCGCGTCGTCATCTTCGCCGCCGGCACCGGCAATCCGTTTTTCACCACCGACACCGCGGCGACCCTGCGCGGGGCCGAAATCGGCGCGGACGTGGTGCTCAAAGCGACGAAAGTCGATGGTGTCTATGACCGCGATCCGGTGAAACACGCCGACGCCACGCGTTATGAGACGATCAGCTACGATGAGGTGCTGGAGAAGCGGCTGGGTGTGATGGACGCGGCGTCCATCGTGATGTGTCGCGACCAGAACCTGACGGTACGCGTGTTCAGCATACACAAGCCCGGGAACCTGATGCGGGTCTGCCTGGGGGAAAATGTCGGCACACTCGTTAGCAGTGCGGCGGGGATGCCGCGTTTACGAACCTGAGGACGGAAAAGGAGGCTAGCCATGACGGAGTCGGTGGATAAAATCAAGAAAGACGCGGAGACGCGGATGGCGAAGTCGGCGGACACGCTCAAGAACGATCTGGGCAAGATCCGCACCGGCCGGGCGCACCCGGGCTTGCTCGAAACCGTGCGCATCGATTACTACGGCAACAAGGCGCCGCTCAACCAGGTTGCCAACGTTTCGGCGTCGGACGCGCGCACCCTCACGGTGACGCCCTTCGACAAGAGCCAGGCGGCGGCCATCGAAAAGGCGATCCGCGAGTCCGATCTGGGGCTCAATCCGATGTCGGCCGGCGGCGTGATCCGTGTGCCGTTGCCGTCGCTCACCGAGGAACGGCGCAAGGAGCTTTCCAAGCACGTGCGCGCCGAGGGCGAGAACGCCAAGGTGGCGATTCGCAATGTCCGCCGCGACGCCAACCAGCACCTGAAGGATGCGCTGAAAAAGAAACTGATCACCGAGGATGACGACAAGCGGGCGGAAGAGGCGGTGCAAAAATTCACCGACCATTTTATCACTGAAGTGGACAAGCTCGTCGCCGCCAAGGAAAAGGACGTCATGCAGGTGTAAATAATGTATCTCACCGCAAAGGCGCAAAGAGCGCAAAGGTTTTCTAATAATATGAAGATCACGTTTTTCTTTATGTTCTTTGCGTACTTTGCGTCTTTGCGGTGAAAAATAGTAATTTTTAGAAAGTGACTTTATAAATGGATAAAAGCGGTAATTCCGATACGGCGACGGTTCTGGCAGAGCGATCCGCCGTTCCGCTGCACGTGGCCGTCATCATGGATGGCAACGGACGCTGGGCCAAAAGCCGCGGATTGCCGCGCGTCGCCGGTCACCGCAAAGGGGTCGAGCGCGTGCGCGACATGGTGACGGCGTGCGCCGAAAAGGGCGTGAAGCACCTCACCCTGTTCGCCTTCAGCAGCGAGAACTGGCGCCGGCCGGTGCAGGAAGTCCAGCTGCTCAAGGAACTTTTTCTGAGCGCGCTCGACAACGAATTCCGGAAATTGCACAAGAATAATGTCCGCTTCCGCGTCATTGGCGACACCGAACGCTTCGGCGAGAAGATCACCACGCGCATCCGGCAGTCCGAAACGCTGACACAGAAGAATACGTCGTTGACGCTGACGATCGCCGCCAATTATGGGGGGCGCTGGGACATCGCGCAGGCCTGCGCCGAACTCGCCCGCCGCGCCGTCCGCGGTGAGGTTGATCCGGACACGATTACGGAAAAAAGTCTCGAACCTTTTCTCAGCCTGGCCGGCGTTCCCGAGCCGGACCTGTTCATCCGCACCGGCGGCGAGCAGCGCATCAGCAACTTCCTGTTGTGGCAGCTGGCTTACACCGAGATGTATTTCACCCCGGTACTGTGGCCGGATTTCGATCGCGCGCAATTCGAGCAGGCGCTTGTCTCCTATGCCGGACGCCAGCGCCGTTTCGGTCTGACAGGCGACCAGATCGAAACCGCGCGCCATGCTTAAACAGCGGATCCTGACGGCCGCTGTTCTCGTTCCGCTCCTGGTCGCCGCGCTGTTTTATCTGCCGCCGGCGTGGATAGCCGTCTTGTTCGGGTTCATTATCGGCATGGCCGCCTGGGAATGGGCGGGATTGTCCGGATTGCAGCGACCTCTCACCAAGGCGACTTACGTTTTGCTTATCCTGCTCGTCGGTGCGGTGGGCCTGTACGGTGTTTTGTCGCAGGTATCGTTGATCGTCTCCTTTTTCGCCGCCGCCGCCCTGTGGTGGTTGTGGGCGCTGATCGAGCTCATCAGTCGCCGGGATGCCCGTAAAGGAATGTTCGCGACATTTGCCGGTCGAATGGTCGGCGGTTTCCTGGTGCTCGTTCCTCTCTGGGTCGCGTCGGTTTATTTGATGGCGGTGGATGCGGAACGGCCGCGCACCTTGTTGTTTCTGTTTGTGCTGGTCTGGATGGCCGACACCGCGGCCTATTTCACCGGCTCATTGCTGGGTAAAACCAAATTGGCGCCGCATATCAGTCCCGGGAAAACGGTGGAAGGTGTCGCCGGCGGAGTCATGGGCGCCGTGCTGCTGGCCTGGCTTTGTGGGACAATGCTATGGAAATTCGACTCGGAACAGCTTGCAAGATGGATCGGGCTGGCCGTGATAACGGTGTTGTTTTCAGTGGTGGGCGATCTGACGGAAAGCAAGCTCAAGCGCGTCGCCGGAGTCAAGGACAGCGGGTCACTGCTGCCGGGGCATGGGGGCATGCTGGACCGCATTGACGCCCTGAGCGCCGCCGCGCCGGCGTTTGTGTTGGGCGGAATGATTTTGTTGAAGTCTTGATCGGATAGCGCGTCAAACCTCGCCCTTCATGGCGGGGAAGGATAGCGCGGACGCCGCGGGCGTCCCTGGTTGCTAATCGGGAGTCTGCTGTTCCCTGTATTGGCGAATGACGCGAGTCGGTATACTTAAAAAGATGGAACGCCTCCAAGCCTTCAAATACGAACTCATGCCCAACGGCCAGCAGCGGTGCGATATGCGCCGCTTCGCTGGCTCGTGCCGGTTCGTGTTCAACAAGGCGCTGGCGATGCAGAAGGAGAACCATGAGGCCGGCGGCAAATTCATTGGCTATGTAGCAATGGCTAAACCCCTGCCCGCATGGCGCAATGGTGGTGAGACTCCGTGGCTGAAAGATGCGCCCGTCCACCCGCTGCAACATGCCCTCAAAAATTTAGAAAAAGCCTACAAGAATTTCTTCGCCAAGCGTGCCGATTTTCCGCGCTTCAAGAAGAAAGGCATCGGCGACAGCTTCCGTTATCCCGACCCGAAGCAGATCAAGCTCGATCAGGCCAACTCTCGCCTCTTCCTGCCCAAGCTGGGCTGGCTGCGCTATCGCCATAGCAGGGATGTGCTGGGCGAAGTGCGCAATGTGACGGTGAGCCAGTCAGGCGGCAAGTGGTTTGTCAGCATCCAGACTCGCAGAGGGGTTGAACCGCCGCTACCCACTGGCGGCATCGTTGGCATTGACATGGGGGTCGTGCGCTTTGCCACACTCTCGGATGGCCGCCACCTTGACCCGCTGCACAGCTTCAAGCGTCACCAGCAACGGCTGGCGAAATACCAGCGTCGAATGGCGCGTAAAGTGAAGTTCAGCAACAACTGGAAAAAGGCGAAAGCCAGAGTCACTCGGGTTCACATCGACATCGGCAATGCCCACAAAGACTTTCTGCATAAAGCTTCAACGACGATCAGCCAAAACCACGCGATTGTGTGTATCGAAGATTTGCAGATTCGGAAAATGTCCAGGTCCACGAAGGGCAATGCCGAGCAGCACGGTAAGCAAGTGCAGCAAAAGTCAGGCCTGAACAAATCCATCCTCGATCAGGGATGGGGCGAATTCAGACGGCAACTCGATTACAAGCTGCATTGGCGCGGCGGGTACCTCATCGCCGTGCCACCAGAAAACACCAGCCGAATGTGTCCAGACTGCGGACATGTGTCGAAAGCGAATCGCCAGACACAAGCGCAGTTTGTGTGTGTCGAATGTGGTTATGAAAACAACGCCGATCATGCCGGCGCGATCAATGTGTTAGAGCGAGGACATCGCTTGTTAGCCTGTGGAGAGCCGGTGCTGTCAGGCCGCTCTATGAAGCAGGAACCTGCCGAAGCGAGTCAGGCCCATGCAGTCTGAACGCCGTAGGAATCGCCGTCCTTTAGGACGGCGAGGATGTCAAACATGATCAACGATACAAATAAATCCCTCGATGAACGGGCGGACCGGGGCATGCGCGGTGTGACGATTCTGGGCTCCACCGGTTCCATCGGCGTCAATACGCTCGATGTGCTTACGCGGCATCCCGGACGCTTCCGTATCCTGGCGCTGACGGCGAACACGCAGGTAGAACGTCTTTTCGAGCAGTGCCGGCGATTTCTGCCGCAGAAAGCCGTCATGCTCGACACCCACGCCGCCACCCGTCTCAAGGACAAAATCCAGCGAGAAGGGCTCGCCGTGGAGGTATTGTCGGGCACGGATGGATTGAATACCGTGGCCGCGCATCCGCGCGCGCACATCGTGGTCGCGGCGATTGTCGGCGCCGCCGGATTGTTGCCGACACTGGCGGCGGTACGAGCGGGAAAGCGGGTGTTGCTGGCGAACAAGGAACCGTTGGTGATGTCCGGTCGCATCTTTATTGAAGAGGCGCATGCCAGCGGCGCGGAGCTGCTGCCGGTGGACAGCGAGCACAACGCCATTTTCCAGTGCATGCCGGCCGGCTACCGCACCGGTGACGCACCCGCAGGCGTGCGACGCATTTTTCTCACCTGTTCCGGCGGGCCTTTCCGCACCGCGTCGGCGGAGGCGCTGGTTTCCGTCACGCCGGAGCAGGCCTGCGCGCATCCGAACTGGGTGATGGGACGCAAAATTTCCGTGGATTCGGCCACGCTGATGAACAAAGGACTGGAGCTGATCGAGGCGTGCTGGCTTTTCGGCATGACACCCGACCAGGTCGAGATCGTGATTCATCCGCAAAGCGTGATTCATTCGCTGGTCGAGTACGTGGATGGCTCGGTGCTGGCGCAACTCGGCAATCCGGACATGCGCACCCCGATCGCGCATGCGCTGGCCTGGCCGGAGCGCATCGAATCCG
The DNA here is from genome assembly GCA_038058885.1 of Pseudomonadota bacterium. Lineage (GTDB taxonomy): Bacteria > Pseudomonadota > Gammaproteobacteria > Acidiferrobacterales > Sulfurifustaceae > Sulfuricaulis. Next base: position 3,102 of record JBBTKS010000119.1, on the reverse strand, counting down.
GCGTAAAAAGCCTCAACCTCTTTGAGCTTGCACGTCTGGACTTCGAGTCTCCCGACCTCAAACGATTCCCCTGTCTGCAACTGGCCTATGACGCCGCGCGCGCCGGCGGAACCATGCCGGTGATTCTGAATGCGGCCAACGAAGTGGCGGTGCAGGCGTTTCTCGACCGGCGTATCGGATTCACCGATATCCCGCGCGTGATCGAGCATACGCTTTCACTCCTGCCGGCGAGCCAGGATACCCAGCTGGGCGCGGTGCTCTCGGACGATGTGCGCGCCCGCGAAGCGGCCAGCCGTTTCATTTCCAGCCGGGAATCGCGCCTGGGGCAGGGGGTGACATGACGGATCTGCTTTATTCCGTCGGCGCGTTCGTAGTGGCGCTGGGCATCCTGATCGCGGTGCATGAATTCGGCCACTTCTGGATCGCCCGGCGTCTGGGCGTGAAGGTGCTGCGTTTTTCCATCGGTTTCGGAAAACCGCTGTGGTCCCGGCGCGTGGGCGAGGACCGCATGGAGCTCGCGATCGGAGCTTTTCCGCTTGGCGGCTACGTGAAGATGCTGGATGAAACCGAGGGCGAGGTTCCACCGCAGGAACTGCATCGTGCATTCAATCGCCAGAAGACGTGGAAACGCATGGCGATCGTGGTGGCCGGCCCGCTGTTCAATTTTCTGTTCGCCATCCTGGCCTATTGGGCGGTGTATATGATCGGGGTGGATGGCATCAAGCCGGTCGTCGGCAAGGTGACGGAAAGCTCGATTGCCCAGCAAGCCGGATTCCGCGCCGGTGACCTGATCCTGAGCATTGACGGCAAGGAAGTGCAAAGCTGGGATCAGCGCCGGCTATATCTGTTTCAACGCGCGCTCGACCGCGCGCGCGTGAACGTTGAAGTACGTGACGCGCAGGGTAATGTCGAAACGCGGCTGCTGGATTTATCGAGCCTCCCGGTACAGGAGGTCAACGCATCGTTGCTGGAGCGGGGCATCGGATTGATCGGGTTTTTTCCCGAACCGTTGCCGGTGATCGGCGCCATGGAACCGGGTCCGGCCGCGAGCGCCGGGATGAAAATCGGCGACCGTCTGGTGGAGATCAATGGCGAGCCGGTACCCTCGTGGGAACAGCTGGTGGAGGTGATCAGCAAGAGCCCGGGCAAGACAGTTAACGTCACGGTGGAAAGGGAAGGCGCGCGACACGATTTTAAAGTCACCCCGGACGCGGTGGAGCTGGGTGGGCAGACGATCGGGCGCATCAACATCCGCCCCCGGTTTACGGACATCCCCGAGGCGATGCGCGTCAAGGTGCGCTTCGGTGTCGCCGAGGCGCTGACCGAGGGCGCGCGTAATACCTGGTCGATGTCGGTGCTTACGCTCGAGATGCTTTACCGGATGCTGAAGCTCGAGGTGTCGGCGCGAAACATCAGCGGTCCCATCACGATAGCCCAGTACGCCGGCTATTCCGCCAAGGTGGGCGTGGAGCAGTTTGTGCTGTTTCTGGCCGTCATCAGTATCAGTCTCGGGGTGCTGAATCTTTTGCCGATCCCGGTGCTCGATGGCGGTCACCTGATGTATTACATTATCGAATCCATCAAAGGCAGCCCGCTTTCCGAGCGGACCATGATGCTGGGGCAGCAGGTCGGAGTGGCCTTGCTGGGCGGCCTCATGATGCTGGCCTTTTATAACGATTTGACCCGAATTTTCCGATGAGCGGAATGCCGCACGCCAACCTGATAAAGCATCTCGAATGAAAAAAATAATCGCGGCACTCCTTTTGTGCGTTTTGTACGTGCCCGTCGGTATGGCCTTGGAGCCCTTTGTGGTCAAGGATATCCGCGTGGATGGCCTGCAACGTATTGCGGCGGGAACCGTCTTCAATTATCTGCCGGTCAAGGTGGGCGATACGCTGACCGAACAGCGATCACAGGAAGCCGTGCGGGCCCTGTTCAAGACGGGGTTTTTCCGCGACGTGCGTCTCGACCGCGACAAGAATGTGCTGATTGTATACGTCATTGAACGGCCGTCGATTGCCGGCATCAAGATCACCGGCACCAAGGAGATGTCCGAAGATGATCTCAAGAAAGGCCTGAAGGAAATCGGGCTGGCCGAAGGCCGGGTATTCAACAAGTCTCTTCTCGACCGCGTCGAACAGGAATTGCGGCAGCAGTATTTCGCGCGCGGTTATTACGCCGTCACCATTCGTCCCACGGTGACGCCACTGGAACGCAATCGCGTGGACATCCACATCGAAGTGGCGGAAGGCGAAGTGGCGCGCATTCGTGAAATCAACCTCGTCGGTAATAAACTCTTTTCCGATAAACCGTTGCTGAAGCTATTCACCCTGGGCCCCAAGCCGTGGTACGCGTTTTTCTCCAGCCGTGACAAGTATTCCAAGCAGAAGCTTGCCGGCGACCTGGAGCGGTTGCGCAACTTCTACCAGGATCAGGGATTCCTGGAGTTCAATATCGACTCCACGCAGGTGTCTATTTCGCCGGACAAGGAGAAAATTTACATCACGGTTAATATCACCGAGGGCAAGAAGTACACCGTCACCGGCTTCAAGCTTGCCGGGACCTTCGTGGTGCCAGAAAAAGATTTGAGCGATCTGGTCAGCATCAAGGCCGGCAGTGTCTTCTCGCGCAAGGAGGTCACCGAATCCACCAAGAAGATGTCTGACCGTCTCGCCAACGATGGTTTTGCCTTCGCCAACGTCAACGCGATTCCCGACGTGGACAAGGATAAATCCCAGGTGTCCTTCACCTTTTTTGTGGACCCGGGCCGGCGCGTCTACGTGCGCAGGGTCAATTTTTCGGGCAACGTGGCCACGCGCGACGAAGTAATGCGTCGCGAGATGCGCCAGATGGAAGGCGGGTGGTACAACGCCGAGAAAATCCAGCGTTCCCGCGTGCGTCTGCAGCGTCTTGGGTTCTTTGACGACGTCAACGTGGAGACGCCGGCGGTGCCGGGCGTGGCCGATCAGGTGGACGTCAACGTCAGCGTCAAGGAACGTCCCACCGGCAATCTGCTGCTGGGCGTCGGTTATTCGGACACCGATGGCTTGTTGCTGAACGCCAGCATCACGCAAAGCAACCTGTTCGGCACTGGCAAGGAAC
>JBBTKS010000118.1:0-4579 GCA_038058885.1 Pseudomonadota bacterium | reverse complement strand
CGCGGAGGTTTTCGCCAGCCCTACCGACATGACCGAATCGGGCCGCAAGATTCTCGCCGCCGATCCGAACAGCCAGGGCTCGCTCGGCATCGCCATCTCCGAGGCGGTCGAGGAGGCGGCCTCGCGCAAGGACACGAATTACAGCCTGGGTTCGGTGCTCAATCACGTGCTGCTGCACCAGACCGTGATCGGCCTGGAGGCGAAAAAGCAATTCGAGAAAATCGGCGAATATCCGGACGTGGTGCTCGCCGCCTGCGGCGGCGGCTCCAACTTCGGCGGCATCGCGTTCCCGTTTTTCGCCGACAAGGCCGCCGGCAAGAAAGTACGCCTCGTCGCGGTCGAGCCGACGTCCTGTCCGACCCTGACGAAAGGCCGATATGCGTACGATTTCGGGGACGCGGTCGGCCTGACGCCGTTGATGAAGATGTACACGCTCGGCCACGACTTCATGCCGCCGGGCATACACGCGGGCGGGCTGCGCTATCACGGCGACTCGCCGCTGGTATCGCAGCTCTGCCACGAAGGGCTGATCGAGGCCGTCGCGGTGGCGCAGCTTTCGACTTTCGAGGCCGGCGTCGCCTTCGCGCGCGCCGAGGGCATCATCCCGGCGCCCGAATCCTGCCATCCCATTCGTGCCGCGATCGACGAGGCGCTCGCCTGCAAGAAGACCGGCGAAGGCAAGACCATACTCTTCAATCTCTCCGGCCACGGCCACTTCGACATGGCCTCTTACGACAAATACTTCAGCGGCCAGCTCGAGGACTACCACTATCCGGAGGCCGCGGTCGCGGAGGCGATGAAGCGGTTGCCGAAAGTCGGCTAACCCGCGGTTGCAGACCGCCGCTGCATCCCGCAAGGCGCGCCGGCTTAACGCGGAAATCGCCCGGCCGAAGCAGTATCTGCGTGCCGAGCCGTAAGCGGAAATTTTCCTGATTTGAGAAAAACAGCGAATGGGAAATATTTTTCCCTTTCAGGGAGAAAGCCGGATGAACTTTCCAGACCGCGCCCGGACATGAAATCGAAAGAACTTAACAAATACTTGTTCCCCTGGCGCCCCGGCAACCGCTTTGAGTTGCTGGTCGATGGCCGGCAGTTCTTCCCGCACATGCTCGAGGCCATCGAAAAGGCGCGGCGCTACGTGTTGCTGGAAATTTATCTCATCGAGTCGGGCACGGTCGCGGCGCGTTTTATTGACGCCTTCGTGCGCGCCGCGAGCCGCGGCGTGATCGTAAAGCTGTTGCTCGATGACTTCGGCGCGCTGGGGCTTTCCCCGCCGGATCGGGAAAGGCTCGTACGGGGTGGCGTGGAGCTGTTGTTATACAACCCGATCCGCTTCCGTAAGCATCTGCGCAACATGCTCCGCGATCACCGCAAGCTGCTGATCGTGGACGGCGAGGTAGCGTTCGTGAGCGGGGCGGGCATTACCGACGAGTTCGACTCCCCGGAAGATCCCGGACGGAGCTGGCGCGAAACCGCCGCGCGTATCCGCGGCCCGGTGCTCGTGGACTGGCAGGAGCTGTTTGTTCACCTCTGGAACCGGCATGCGCCGAAACCGCTGGACCTTCCGGTTCCCGCGCCACCCACCGAGGCGGACGACATGCGCGGGCGCGTCACGGTTACCACTGCTTTGGCGAGACAGGACATCAAGCGCTCGCTGTACAACCGCGTGCGTCACGCGCAACGCCGTGTTTGGCTCGCGACCGCGTACTTCGTGCCGTCACGCAAGGTCCGGCGCGTGCTCAAGCAGGCGGCCCGGCGTGGCGTGGACGTGCGACTGCTGTTGCCCGGTCCCTACAGCGATCACCCGGCGATTCGTCACGCCGGACGGCGCTTCTACACCGGCTTGCTGCGAGCCGGTATACGCATTTTCGAATACCAGCCGCGTTTTTTGCACGCCAAAACGATGCTCTGCGATGACTGGGTATCCATCGGCTCAAGCAACCTCGACCGCTGGAATCTGCGCTGGAACCTCGAAGCCAATCAGGAAGTAGAGAATGCCACCTTGGGAGAGGCGGTAAAGATTATGTTCGATGAGGATTTCCGAGACAGCATCGAATGCCTTTACGAGACATGGCGTCGCCGTCCCTGGCACGCGCGTCTGCGTGAACATCTCTGGGGCCGGGTGGATATGTGGCTGGAGAGCCTGGGGCGCCGGAAAGGGGCGCGATAGAATGCAACGCACTGTAGCCGCTTGCCGGAAGGGCGGTATACTCTTGGCACCTCGTCAACCTGCCGGACAGGCACCGAACATGTGGCGCTGGATGCAGTCGGTAATTGTGGCGGCGAGCCTGTTGCCGGTATCGGCGTGGGCCAACCCGTTTGCCTCGCTCCCGTTATTGCCGTCGGGCGAAACCACGGCGACCGGAAAAACCCTTTTCACCCTGGAAAACGGCGATTACGTCCAGCCACATTTCTCGCCCGATTCGCGTTATCTCGCGTTTGCCCGCGAGGTGCTGGAGGGTTCCACGGCGCTCACGGAAATCCTGGCGCTCGATCTCAAAACCCTGAAAGTCAAAACGCTGCTCGACGCCAAGGCCTCGCGCGAGTTCGCCGTGTACCAAAGCTTCGTGGCCGGGTTTTCCTGGAAGGACGCGACGACCCTGAAGGCGAGCATCTCGGACGGCGACGTCAACGGTGTCGATCTCGTCATCGACGCGGCCGCCGGCAGGCTCGTCGAAAAGAAACCGATTTCACTCGTCGAGGCCTCAGGCGATCCGAGCCCGGAGTTTGCGGCCGCGTTCCCCTCCATTCCGCCGCCGGTGCTGGACAACGCCCTGGCCAATGGCTTCAAGGTCGGTAACAAGAAATACGTGGCGCAGAAGAATTACTGGAAACAGGATAACCATGTCTGGTTGCTGGACGCGGAAAGCCGGCAGATGGTCAAGCTCATCGAGCTCCCGGACGCGTGGATCTACAGCCTGCGCGGCGCCTTCGCCTCGGGCAAGGCCTTGATCCTGCTCGTGGCCTACGGTCCGGAGGCCTACCTGGTGCGGCACAGCGGCGGGAGGCTCGAACTGCTTTACCGTTTTCCGGTGAAGAATTACCAGCAGGTCGGCATGCAGGTGGAATCGGGGCGCGGCGACCGGACGCTGTTTCAGATCATCACCGGTCCGGGTTATGAAAAGCGGGAAAATTATTTTTTCCTTTACGACAAGGCGGGGCTCAAGAAGATAAAAGATGTCACGGCGATTTACGATCTTGACGTGGACAGCGCCGGGAAGCTCGTGTGTTTCTCGCAATGGAAGAACGACAAGCGGATACTGGTGGTCAGGGAACTGAAGGATGCCCGCTGAGCGAACCGCCGACCGGAAGCCACAATAACCTGTTAGCAGGTTGGTGAAAAACTCTTCGTCACCCCGGCGCAAGCCGGGGTCCAGGATATTAGAATCAATAAAATCAATAATATTCTGGATTCCGGCTTGCGCCGGAATGACGGATGCGGATGTTTTTCGGACTTTTTCAACAAACTCTTAGGGGCGTTTTCTCCTATTTTCCCGACAACAAATCCGCATAGCGTTTGAAAGCATCGGTAAACGTGAAAATCCCCTCGAGCTTCCCGCTCCGGGCGACCAGCGCGGAATCAATGTAGTGTTCCGCCATGTATTTCAGCACGCTCACCAGCGGTTCAGCCGGCCTGACGATATAAACGTTCGTGTTGCACAGTTGTCGCACCCTCACATCGCTGCTGGTCGAGGTATCTATCCCACAAGCCTCGGCCCTTGTGATATCCCGCATGGTGATGATGCCTGTCAGTTTATCCGCCTCTTTTACCGGCAGGTGGCGAATCCTGAACTGCGTCAGCATTGCCTTGGCGCTGCTGACGTGCGCTTCCATTTCAATGGAATAGGGATAGGGCGTCATGACCGATTCGATGGAATTTCCGGAGAGCATGCTCGTTGAACCTGCTTTAAAGTGAGAACGGTATAAATACTAGCAGGTTGCCGAGAGACTTTTCAGCCAGGGCCCGGACATCATTCCCGCGAGTGCGGGAATCCAGTAAACTCGTGTCTTCCGTTGGGTTGCTTCGGGTTCCATTTTCCGCTCCGATGAAAAAATATTTTGTCTTCTCCGCGCTGGGCAAGGATCGCCCCGGCATCGTCAATCAGATGTCCAAGGCCATCCTCGACTGCGGTTGCAATATCGAGGACAGCCGCATGACGGTATTGGGGGGAGAATTCGCCCTGATTCTGATGGTGTCCGGACACTGGGGGGCGATCACGCGCCTGGAACGGCAGGTGCCGGTGCTGGAGAAAAAACTCGAGCTCACCATCCTTGCCCGGCACACCGAACCGCGCACCGCGGTGCAGGACATGGTGCCCTACACGGTGGACGTGGTGGCCATGGACCACCCGGGCATCGTGCATGAGATCGCGGATTTCTTCGCGACCCGCGAGATCAACATCGAGGAGATGAGCACCTGGACCTACCCGGCCGCGCACACCGGCGCGCCGATGTTTTCGCTCAACATGACCGTGAGCCTGCCGGCCGGCGTGCACATCGGCCGCCTGCGCGACGAGTTCACGAGTTTCTGCGACAACCTCAACCTGGACGCCACCATCGAACCGACGCGGCATTGAGA
>JBBTKS010000117.1:0-1855 GCA_038058885.1 Pseudomonadota bacterium | reverse complement strand
ATGAAGAAGAGACCTGGAATGACGAACGAGTTAATCAGCTACTACAACTTGCGGCCACAGCTGCCTCAGGGTACGTGACGGCTTTATCATCTGGGAGCATCTGCAAAAAGAGGTGGAGGGGTCATGCGGTTTTTGAGCGTTGGCGCTCAGGGGAAGGGTCTTCCCCTGGTTCGAGGGGAATCAGGGTTTGGCATTGTTCCGGCCTGAGGGCCTCGAAAACAGGAGGCGGAAAGGTGTGGGTGAGTACCCGCGCCATCATCTCCTGCCATCGTCCGGCTTTGAAGCAAGCACGTAGATGCATCAACCCCGCGACGGTGGTTTCGTTCCAGAAGGTACCCGGCGCCTTGAAGCGCAAGTTGATGATGCGGCGCACCGCACTTTCCACCGCCCCGGAGCCGACCGGTAGATGTTGGTCATCCAGTTGGGTGTAGGCCATGCGCTGGGCATGCCTTTCAAAATAGGCGATGGCAGTTTTCATCTTCTTGCCGCGCCGGGTTTTGACCTCTTGCTGCAGGCGGTCAATCAGTTGGGTCACGCCCCGGGGCGCGGTGCGCAAGGTATGCCGCAGTTGCTCGTAGCGTTGCTGGCGCTGAGGGGCGCTCAGGCTGCGGCAAAGCTCGAGGGTGGCATAGAGGTGCTCACTGGCATGGTAGAAGTCGATGACCTCCACCCAGCGTTCCACCGGGATCTCGGCTTGCTGACGCAAGGACTCGGCTCGTTCCCAGATCCAGTCGGCCCCGTCGGCGATGAATTCCACCACCCGGGCCTGAGCCGCCCCCAGCAGCCGCAGATAGCCCAGCACCAGGGCAAAGGTCGCTTCGGCATCGTCGAGGAGGACCTCATAAAGGGGCAACCGCAACGGGGCACTGCGGCCCTGCTGGTCCAACAGATCGATGACCAATACCCGCGGCTCTCGCCAGGGGGTATTGAAGCGATGGCGACCCTTGGCGGTCTTGCGCCCCTTCCACGGCTGGCGGGTCCGCACCCGTCCCCCATCGATACTGACCCGCACCCGCTGGCCCGACAACGGTCCCTTCGGCGCGATCGGCAACGCCCGCGCCGTGGCCAAGGCCGCCTCGCGCAAACGGATATCGGCTTGCGCCGTGCAACGAGCCCCTCGACTCAGCGTCGACGGATCGACCGACAACCCCCGCTCCGACAGCAGGACGATGGCCTCCTGGTAGCTGCCGGCTTGCACCATATACAGGGCCAATTGACTCCGGGTGGCTGGACTGACCCCATCGCGAATCCCCACCGCTTCCAACACCGGATAGCGACCGACGCCCTTGGGACCCCGGTGGGTCCGTTTCCGCCCCGGCTTCTTTTCGGGCTTGGGCCGAAAATAGGGGGTTTCCACCATCACCCGGGTGCCCCCCGACAACAACACCGAAAGACACCGGCGTCCTTTATATACCAGTGCGGTGGGGCTCGTCGCACGTACCTGCGCGATCGCCCCGGCGACAAAGTCAGGGTCCTGGTGCAGTTGGCTCAGATGGTGCCCCACAATCTGGTCAGCCACCTTTCCGGCCGTCAGCTGCACCTGCTGCTCCAGCTCCCAGAAGGCCAAGGGAGTGCGAGGCGAGGGAACCTCCAAAAAGGACGACAGCGAAGCACTGGGCGAGGGGCAAGGCGAAGGCCAGGACAACAACTTAGCCATGAGAGAGCCTCCCGGGATAGGCGTAAGGGGCAGGCCTCTATCATCAGGAATCTTCACCCCACGGGCAACCACTCAACCCTTACCCCTTTTCGCAATTACGCCCTCTTGCATGACCAATATCGTCATTGATACGTCGGTCATTATCGCGGTTATCGTCGGAGCGTTCCTCGTTCTTTTCACTCCGCTTATTGTCTCCGA
>JBBTKS010000116.1:0-2137 GCA_038058885.1 Pseudomonadota bacterium | reverse complement strand
GCACCTTGCCCGAGGGCGAGTACTTTCCGATCTCGGCGCGGGAGGTTTCGGTGTACAGCGAGACGGAAATTTCCCGGAACGGAACGCCCGCCTGCATCAGCACCAGCCACGGCCGCAGCGACCAGGAGGAATAATTCTTGTTGCCGATGACGAGGGTGAGGTCCATCCCGGCCGGTGTCCTGAAAACTAGGCGACCCGGATCTTGGTCTGGGAGACGTTTTCGTCGACGCGCAGGCGCGTGATGGTCCGGCACAAACCGGTGGCTTCGTCGAGGTCGAGCAGCACGCCGCAAATGGTGCCGAGGCCTTCCGCGACCTCGAAGCGCTCGGGCAGTTTCTGCACGAAACGCTTGAGCGATTTCTGCGTGTCCATGCCGATGACGGATTCATAGCAGCCGGTCATGCCAACGTCGGTGATGTAGCCGGTGCCGCGTGGCAGCACGCGCTCGTCGGCGGTCGGGACATGCGTATGCGTGCCGACGACGACGCTCACGCGCCCGTCGAGATACCAGCCCATGGCCATTTTTTCGCTGGTGACTTCGGCGTGCAGGTCCACGAGTACCATCTTGATGTCGTCCGGTTTCGCCGTGAGCGCGCGCTCGGCGGCGGCGAACGGGCAGGCGAGATGCGGATGCATGAAGACGTTGCCCATGAGATTGAGAATGCCGATCTTGTGCCCGGCGGCGGTCGTGGCCACGAACCAGCCGGTGCCGGGCGTGCCGTCGGGGTAATTGTGCGGACGCAGCAGGCGCGGCTCGGTGGTGATGTATTCGAGGGCTTCTTTCTTGTCCCAGGCGTGGTTGCCGTTGGTCAGCACGTCCACGCCCGCGGCGAACAGTTCATTCGCGGTCTTGCGGGTGATGCCGGCGCCGTCGGCGATGTTCTCGGCGTTGGCCACGACCAGATCGAGCTTGAAGCGTTGGCGCAGGGTGGGCAGTTGATCGGAAATGGCGCGTCGTCCGGGTTGACCGACCACGTCGCCGATAAAAAGCAGATTCATGACGCTTACCTTTTCGAATTAATCGATGAACTGTCAGTAAAGATAGACTGTCCGGTCGGTGATGACACCCTGCAGGGGAATGTCCCAGGGATCGGGCGCCAGTCCGTTGATCCGCTGGAAATCATACGCGATTCCGAGCACCTGTGGTTTGTGCCAGCGGGTGCGGTGGCGCAGGAACTCCAGGCTGCGGTCGTAGAAACCCCCGCCCATGCCCAGCCGGTTGCCGCGGTCGTCGAAACCCACCAGCGGCATGAGAATCAAATCCAGTTCCTGCGCCCGCACCAGACGGCGTGCCGGCACCGCCGGCTCGGGGATGCCGAAGCGGTTCGGGACCAGCTTCGTCTCGGGTTTGGCCTCGGCGAACCACAGCCGGTCGTGCGCCAGGGGCGAGAGCACCGGCAGGTAAAGGATTTTGCGCAGGCGACGGATGTGTTCGATGACAAGGCGGGTGTCGATCTCGCCGTCGTTCGGGAGATAACAGGCGATGCGCCGGCTCACGAGAAACAGGCGCGTGCCGGCCACGTTCACGGCGAGCGCGCGCGCCGCGAGTTTCTGATCTTCGGCGGACAGCGATTGGCGTTTGGCGCGGAGTGTGCAGCGCAGGTCGGATTTTTCTGTGGGCACGGAAATCGTCAAGGAAAAAAGAAAGGCGCCCTCCGCAGATGACGTGTTGCTCCGTAGCCTTGAACCGTGAGGTCCAAGTGGGTGCCTCAGAGATGCATCAGGCTTCCCGCTACGAGGCGGGCATGCACAACAGCATCTGCAATCCGGCTCCCGTTAAAAGCACTTATAGGTTCAGAGGATAACTGGAGCAATCACGCGCACCGCAGGGGACGCACTACAAATATATACCTATTGGCGGGTTTGTGCATCCCAGCGCAACGCGGCGTCGATCTTGGTCTGGAGGAATTTGATTTTTTGCACGGTGTCAATAGCCATGCCGCCACGGTTGCGCAAGTCGAGGAATTCATGCGCGATGTTGAGCGCGGCCATGACCGCGGTGCGCTCGGTACCGATGACCTTGCCGCTCGTCTGGATCTCGCGCATTTTTTTGTCGAGATAGGATGCCGCGGCGACCAGGGCGGCGCGTTCATCTTCAGGGCAGGCAACCATGAACTCTTTGCCGAGAATGGTGACG
>JBBTKS010000115.1:0-8087 GCA_038058885.1 Pseudomonadota bacterium | reverse complement strand
CGCCGACGCCCACGCGGCTCAGCGTCAGATAGCGCCCGACCATGCTGCCGGGCTCGAGCACTTCCGCCGCCGGCTCATCGTCCGGACGCGCCACCGCGACTTGCGCCCGCCGTTCGGTGAATCGACCGGATATAATGACGGTGCTTTGCAGCTTGTCGGCCTTGGGGGTCATGGGTTTTTATGTCTGGATCAGTGAAAATCCTGCGAATGCCGCCCTCCCTGGCAGAACCCGCTTACTCCTTAAAGTATGGTGTGGGTTTGGAGAAACGCATGACGAGGCAGGATGGAAGACCAAGAAGCCCCGACAAGCGGCGACCCCGGGTTTAAGGGCTTGATCCGGCTGAGATCAGCGCATCCGGTGCGAAAATAGGTGATAATGCACGCCCAATCCCGGAATTTTTAATGGATTTATGCCAATAAGCCCGGTTATCGAGATTATTGACGAGTTAAAACGCGGTCGCATGGTCGTTCTGATGGACGATGAAGACCGCGAAAACGAAGGCGACCTGGTGATGGCCGCGGTGCATGCGCGCCCGGAAGACGTGAACTTCATGGCGCGTTACGGCCGCGGACTGATTTGCCTCACCCTGACCCAGGAGCGTTGCCGCCAGTTGCAATTGCCGCTCATGGTCAGCGACACGCATCATCGGCGCGTGACTAATTTCACCGTTTCCATCGAAGCGGCGGAGGGCGTCACCACCGGTATTTCCGCCGCCGACCGCGCGCGTACCATCCAGGCGGCAGTCAAAAGCGGTGCGCTACCGAGCGATATCGTACAGCCGGGGCATATCTTCCCGCTGATGGCGCAGCGCGGCGGCGTGCTGGCGCGCGCCGGACACACCGAGGCCGGCGTGGACCTGGCGCGCCTGGCGGGACTGGAATCCGCGAGCGTCATTTGCGAGATCATGAACGAAGACGGCACCATGGCGCGCCTGCCGGAACTGGAAGAGTTCGCCGGGCGGCATGGACTCAAGATCGGCACCATCGCCGATCTCATCCGCTACCGCACCGAGCACGAATCCACGATTCAGCGTGTCGGTGAATGCCTGATGCCGACGGAATTCGGCGACTTCCGCGTCGTGGCCTTTCATGACGACATCGGCGATGCCGTGCATCTGGCGCTTGTCCGCGGCGACATCCACCGTGACCGGCCGGTGCTCGTGCGGGTGCATGTGCAGGAAAGTCTGCTGGATCTGGTCACGACGGCGCATCGCGCCGGTTCCTGGACGCTGCACGAGGCGCTGGCGCATGTCACGCAGGAAGGCGCCGGTGTCGTGGTTATCCTGCAACAGGAAGAAAAGCCCGCCGATCTCGTGCAGCGCATCCGGCATTTTCAGGAACAGGGCAAAGCATTAGAATCGAGCAGTGGCAAACCGGGGCGCGCCGAAATGCGCACCTACGGTCTCGGCAGCCAGATCCTCGCCGACCTTGGCGTGGGCAAGATGCGCGTGCTGGGTCATGCCATGAAAGCGCCGGGGTTGTCCGGTTTCGGGCTTGAGATTGTTGGATACATCGAGGGCGGCAAGACGCCGTCCGCGCAGGATCATCAGCGACACAACAAAGAGAAAAAGGCATCCCGATGAGCGACGTAAAGAACATAGACGGCGATTTGATCGCGCGTAGCGCGCGTTTCGGCATTGCGCTCGGTCGCTTCAACAGTTTTATCGGCGAACGGCTGCTCGAAGGCGCGATCGATACGCTCGTGCGCCACGGCGCCGAGGCGGCCAACATCGAAGTCGTGCGCGTGCCTGGCGCGTTCGAGATGCCGCTGGCGCTCAAGACCATGGCGGCGTCCAAGAAATACGACGCACTGATCGCACTGGGCGCGGTGATCCGCGGCGAGACGCCGCATTTCGAATACGTCGCCGGTGAATGCGCCAAGGGCGTGTCACAGGTGGGAATGCAATTCGATCTGCCGGTGGCTTTTGGCGTACTGACGGTGGATACTATCGAGCAGGCGATCGAGCGTGCCGGCACCAAGGCCGGCAACAAAGGCGTGGATGCCGCGTTGACCGCCATCGAGATGGTCAATCTGCTCAAGAAACTGCGCATCTGAGGGGGCGTCATGAACAAGGGCAGTCGTCACAAAGCGCGCCGCGCCGCCGTGCAGGCCCTCTACCAGTGGCAGTTGACCCAGCAGGCGCCGGGCGACATTGAAGATCATTTCATTCTCGATCATGAGATGAATGGCATCGACGTCGAGTATTTTCACCATCTGGTGCGCGAGATCCCGCGACACATTCACGAGCTGGACGATCACATCTCCCCGCATCTCGACCGCAAGCTGAACGACGTGGATCCGGTCGAGCTCGCCTGTCTGCGCATCGGCACCTATGAGTTCGAGTTTCACCCCGAGATTCCCTACAAGGTCATCCTGAATGAATCCGTGGAACTGGCCAAAACCTTCGGCGCCGAACATGGCCACAAATACGTCAACGCCATTCTCGACAAGGTCGCCGCCAGCCTGCGCGCGAGCGAAATCAAGGCTGCTCATTCCGCGGCGTGACAGCATACTGGGAGACTGGTCACAGAGTTCCCTCTCCCCTGGCGGGAGAGGGACAGGGTGAGGGGGCTTACCCCTCATCCCCATCCCTTCTCCCTCAAGGGGAGAAGGGGGCGAGCCGGGCGCGCTCCGCGCGATTCCGTTAATGACTGAGTTCGAGCTGATCCGCACCTTCTTCGCGCGCCAGCCGGTGTCGCGCGCCGACGTGGCGGCCGGTATCGGCGATGACGCGGCGTTGTTGCGTCCGCCCGCCGGCCAGCTGCTGGCCGTGACCTCCGACCTGCTGGTATCGGGTGTGCATTTTCTGTCGGACGTTGACCCTCACTCCCTCGGTCACAAAGCATTGGCCGTCAATCTCAGCGATCTCGCGGCCATGGGCGCGGAGCCGGCATGGTTCCTGTTGAATCTGGCGCTGCCTGAAGTGGATGCACCATGGCTTGAGCGATTCTGCGCAGGGATGTTCGATCTGGCGCGCGCCTACAACGTGCAACTCGTGGGCGGCGATACCTCGCGCGGACCGCTGGTAATCGGGATCGAGGCGCATGGTTTTGTGCCGGAGGTCGCGGCGTTGCGGCGTTCCGGCGCACGCGCCGGCGACCGGATTTACGTTACCGGCACTCTCGGCGATGCGGCCGTGGCGCTGCGGCACCGCCTGGGTAAACAGCGACTGTCTGGGGACGATTTCGCCGCGGTGGTCGAGCGTCTCGACCGGCCCGTGCCACGGGTGCATGAGGGCGTAGCGCTGCGCGGCTTGGCGCACAGCGCAATCGATATTTCCGACGGTTTGGTGGCGGATCTCGGGCATATTCTGGAGCAGAGCCAGGTCGGCGCTCGGATTTTTCTTGATAAAATACCGCTGTCGCCAGTTTGCCAGGCGCATGTGGGGAAATCCGGCTGGGAAGCACCGCTGGCCATGGGCGACGATTACGAACTGTGCTTTACCGTGCCGCCAAAAAATACCGAAGCGCTGGAGAAACTTCAGTTCGCATGCGGTTTGCATTGCATTGGGGAAATCGAAGCGGAACCCGGTCTGCGTATCGTGGATGAATCCGGTAAACCTTACCATTCCACTTTCACGGGTCACGATCATTTCGCCGAATCAAAACAAGGAGACACATGAAAATCGGCACGCCACTGAGCCCCAGCGCCACGCGCGTGATGCTGCTGGGAGCGGGAGAATTGGGCAAGGAAGTGATCATCGCCCTGCAGCGGCTGGGGGTCGAGGTCATCGCGGTGGATCGTTATCCCGATGCGCCGGGTCACCAGGTCGCGCATCGCGCGCACGTGATCAACATGGCGGACGGCGCCGCCCTGCGCGCCCTGGTGGAGCAGGAGCGTCCGCATATTATCGTGCCCGAGATCGAGGCCATCGCCACGGACATGCTGGCGGAGATCGAGCGCGACAAGCTGGCCGAGGTCATCCCCATGGCGCGCGCGGCGCAACTCACCATGAACCGCGAGGGCATCCGGCGGCTCGCGGCCGAAACCCTGGAACTGCCGACCTCGCGTTATGCCTTTGCCGCCAGCCTCGGCGAACTGAAGGAAGCGATCGACGGCGGGATCGGATATCCTTGCCTCGTCAAGCCGGTGATGTCATCGTCGGGCAAGGGCCAATCCACCGTGAACAGCCCGGAGGACGTCGCCAGGGCCTGGGACTACGCCATGAGCGGCGCGCGCGTGAACCAGACGCGGGTGATCGTCGAGGAGACGATCAAGTTCGATTACGAAATCACGCTATTGACGGTACGAGCGGTCAGCGATTCCGGCGACGTCGAGACTTTCTTCTGCGATCCCATCGGGCATGTGCAGATCAAGGGCGATTATGTCGAATCCTGGCAACCGCAACCGATGAGCACGAAGGCGCTGAATCGGGCCCGCGAGATCGCCAGGAAAGTTACCGATAATCTCGGTGGACGCGGGATATTCGGCGTGGAGTTGTTCGTCAAGGGCGACCATGTCTGGTTCAGCGAGGTCAGCCCGCGCCCGCACGATACCGGCATGGTGACCATGATCAGCCAGGTCCAGAACGAATTCGAACTGCACGCGCGCGCGATTCTGGGATTGCCGGTTTCGGTGACCCTGCGTGCGCCGGGCGCGAGCGCGGTGATTTATGGCGGCTTGGACGCCAAGGGCATCGCCTTTGAAGGCGTGGACGAAGCGCTGCGCGTGCCACAATCGGATCTGCGCCTGTTCGGCAAGCCGGAGTCTTTTACGCGCCGGCGCATGGGCGTGGCCCTGGCCAACGGCGCCGATACGAACGAAGCTCGCGCCCGTGCCAAGCTCGCGGCCTCCAAGGTCAGGCCGGTCAAGGCCTGAACCGGATGCCGACGATGACAGACTGTCCGCTTTGCCATCCTGACAAGGAAACCGTGTTGTGGAGCGATACTCGCTGCCGGGTGATACTGGTGGACGATCCGGATTACGCCGGTTTCTGCCGCGTGATCTGGCAGCAGCATGTGAAGGAAATGACGGATCTGTCCGAAGCGGATCGTGTCCGTTTCATGTCCGTGGTATTCGCCGTCGAGCAGGTATTGCGCGAGTCGATGCATCCCGACAAGATCAATCTCGCTTCGCTCGGCAACCAGGTGCCGCATCTGCACTGGCATGTGATTCCACGGTTCGCCGACGACGCGCATTTTCCCGATCCGGTCTGGGCAACGCGTAAACGCGATGTCCAGACGAAGCACGCGGACAAAATCCGGTTGGCGGAACAACTGAAACGGCGGCTGGGTGAATTGCGCCAGATGAAGACGAATCGCTAACGCTCATGGGAAGAAAACTTCTCCGCGCGTTTGCCTTGTGGATGGCATTTGCCTTCAGCTTTCTGCAATCCATTACCGTCACCGTCGGCTGGTGGAAAGGCGAACTGCACGCCGGCCTGTGGGAATGGCTGTGGATCGGATTATTGCCGGTATGGATATTCATCTTCTTCCGTTATTATTCGATATTCCGGCCGGGATGCCGCGCCTGCCTCCCGTCGGAGCATGAATCGTCTCACCATCAGGCAGGTCCGGGAGCGCCATGAGTACACCGCTGACACCGAACGACAGCCGTCAACCCGACCTCCAGTCACTGAAGAATATCGCCACGGCGGTCTATGCCTTGCAGGCGACGAGCTTTCTGCTTTTGATTACCTATTTCATCGCGGTGATACTCAATTACATCAAGCGTGACGACGCGCGCGGGACCTGGCTCGAGTCGCATTTCCGCTGGCAGCTACGCACGTTCTGGTTTGGCCTGCTGTGGTTCGTGCTCGGTGGTTTGACGTTCTTCATCGTCATCGGCTGGTTCATCCTGTTTGCCGCCGCACTCTGGCTGATTTACCGCATCCTCAAGGGCTGGTTGAATCTGAACGATGGCAAGCCGATGTATGCCTGAGCCGCGACAATCCACGATTAACCGGTCTTTGCATTGCCAAAATTGAAAATCCTCGCGCTGGATGCCTCCACCGAAGCCTGCTCCGTCGCATTGTGGACGGACGGCGAAGTGCTTGAGCGTTTTGAAACCGGCAGTCAACATTCGGAGCGCATTCTCCCCATGGTGCAGGAAATGCTGGCCGAAGGCGGCCAGGCGTTGACGCAACTCGATGCCATAGCCTTCGGGCGCGGGCCGGGATCGTTCACGGGCTTGCGCATCTGTGCCGGCGTCGTACAGGGGCTGGCTTTCGGCGCGGATCTGCCGGTGGTTCCGGTATCCTCGCTCGCGGCTCTGGCACAGGGGGTCGAGGCCCCGCGCGTGCTGGCGGCGTTCGACGCGCGCATGCATCAGGTGTACTGGGGCGCCTACGTCCGTAACGCGCAAGGAATGGCCGAAGCCGTCGGCGAGGAAAAAGTGCTGACGCCAATGCAGGTGCCGGTACCCGATGACGCCGGATGGGTTGGCGTCGGCAGCGGCTGGGATCAGTACGCCGCGGTGCTTACGGCGCGCCTGAAGCATCGAGTGGCGGCATGGCGCGCGCAATGTTTCCCCCGCGCCCGTTTCGTGGCGCAGCTAGGTGTTTATCTGTATGAAAAGGGGACGGCACTGTCACCGGAGCAGGCGCTTCCGGTTTACCTGCGCGACAACGTTGCCATAAAACAGACAAAGCCCTGAGTGATTCTTTCCGCTAGCTTTTAACGCGCTGGATCAGGCCCGTGGCATGGAGAATGGAAATGGCGATTTCCTCCACCGACTTGGTCGTGGTATCGAGGACAGGGACTTGCGCCTGGCGCATCAGGGTTTCGGAGGCGCGCAGTTCGCTGCGGCAGTTTTCCAGCGAGGCATAACGGCTTCCCGGCTTGCGTTCGTTGCGGATTTTCGCCAGCCGTTCGGCATGGATGGTCAGGCCAAACAGCTTGGAGCGATAGGGAAGGAGAGGTTTCGGCAGCATCTGGTCCGAAAAATCATCGGGCGTGAGCGGGTAGTTGGCGGCGTGGATTCCATACTGCATGGCGAGATAGAGGCAGGTCGGTGTCTTGCCGGTGCGCGATACGCCGGTCAGTATCACCTCGGCCCGGTTGTAGTTGGCGGTGTTGACGCCGTCGTCATGTGAAAGGGTGTAGTTCACCGCGTCCATGCGCTTCTGGTAGGCCAGCTCGTCGCCCATGCCGTGGCTGAGACCGAGCGCGTGGGACGATGTCAGGCCCAGCTCGGATTCCAGCCGGCCGATGAAGTCCGCGAAAATATCGAGGAACAGCGCGTTGCCGGAGGTAACCGCGGTGCGCACGTCATCGTTGATCAGGGTGCTGAAGACGATCGGCGGTTTTCCTTCCTGTAGCGTGACACGGTTGATTTCAGCAAGCACGGCCTCGGCTTTTTCCACCGTGTCGATAAAGGGCATGGTGTGCTTGTGAAACTCCACGTCAGGGAACTGCGTCAGCAGTGTTTTCCCCAGCAACTCCGCCGTGATGCCGGTACGGTCCGAGACAAAAAAGACGCTACGTTGGATTTTCATAACTGCTCGGCGGGACCGTCCTGATTTCGACAGGCGGAGTATGCCGCAGACCGCGGGATCAGGCAAAACATCCGGCGGGCATTTCGATTTGGAGCCGGATCGTTTTCAAACGACACGATTCCGTGGTGCGCCGCGGATGAATGCCTCGATGTTGTCGATCAACTGGTCGGCCATGATCTGCATGGCGTTGCGGCTCGCCCAGGCGATATGCGGTGTCAGGATGAAGTTGGGCAGATCCAGATCGAGCAGGGGGTTGCCCGCGCGCGGTGGTTCCACGGTCAATACGTCGAAGCCGGCGCCGCCGATCGCGCCTTGTTTGAGCGCCATGACGAGCGCGGCTTCATCCACCAGCCCCCCGCGGGCGGTATTGATTAGCAGGGCCTGGGGGCGCATCTTTTTGAATTCTGCCGAGCCGATCATATGATGGGTGGCGGGGGTGAGCGGGCAGTGCAGCGTGATCACGTCGCTTTCCGCCAGGACCGTTTCGAAAGCCGTGTAACCGGATCGCACCGTGGCGGCGTTCTTGTGGTCGGCGAACAGCACGCGCATGCCGAACGCCTCGCCAAATTTTGCCGTGGCCTGGCCCAGGGCGCCGTTACCGATCACGCCGAGCGTGCTGCCGTGCAAATCCAGAATCGGGCGCGTGAACAG
>JBBTKS010000114.1:0-3554 GCA_038058885.1 Pseudomonadota bacterium | reverse complement strand
CTGCTGACGGCGGAACTGGAGCAGCCCGCCGGCTACGGACGTATTATCCGCGACGCAGCCGGCCAGGTGGCCCGTATCGTGGAAAGCAAGGACGCCACCCCCGTCGAGGCCGCGGTGTCCGAGGTGAATACCGGTTTCCTGGCCGCCCCGGCCGCCAAGCTCAAAAAATGGCTCGCCGGCCTGCGCAATCACAACGCCCAGGGCGAGTACTATCTGACTGATATAATTGCCATGGCGGTGGCGGAAGGGGTGCCGATCGCCACCCGCTCACCCCGGGACATCTCGGAAATCCTCGGCGTCAACAGCAAACAGGAGCTCGCGCAGGTGGAACGCATTCACCAGAAACAGCAGGCGGAGAAACTCATGCAGCAGGGCGTGACCCTGCGTGACCCGGCGCGTCTCGACGTGCGCGGCGAGCTCAGCTGCGGGCGCGACGTGGTGATCGACGTCAACGTGATCTTCGAAGGCAAGGTGATGCTCGGCGACCGTGTGCAGGTCGGCCCGAACAACGTTCTGCGTGACAGCACGGTGGGGAGCGACACCATCATTCATCCGAACTGCGTCATCGAACAGGCCGACATCGGCGTCGACTGCCGCATCGGACCGTTCACCCGTCTCCGCCCCGGGACGAAGCTCGCGGCGCATGTGCACGTCGGCAACTTCGTCGAAGTGAAGAAATCGGACGTGGGCGAAGGCAGCAAGATGAATCACCTGAGTTACATCGGCGACACCAGCATCGGCAGCGGCGTCAACATCGGCGCCGGCACCATCACCTGCAACTACGACGGCGCCAACAAGCACCGCACCGTGATCGGCGACAATGTTTTCGTCGGCTCGAACACGGCGCTGGTGGCGCCGGTGACCGTGGGCGCGGGCGCCACCATCGGCGCGGGATCGGTGATTACCAAGGAAGCACCGGCCGGGGAACTCACGCTGACGCGTGTCCCGCAGGTGACCAAGCCCGGCTGGAAACGGCCCCAGAAAAAAGTGAAGAGTAAGGAGTGAGGGGTGAGGAGAAAAATGTGCAAAACGGTTTTACACCTCACTCCTAACGCCTCGCGCCTTACGGGTTACTAACATGTGTGGCATTGTCGGCGCGGTCGCGCAACGCAACGTGGTTCCGATCCTGATCGAGGGCCTGAAACGCCTCGAATACCGCGGCTATGACTCAGCCGGGATCGCCGTGCTTGGCAACAGCGGCACGGCACGGCTCGATCGCGTGCGCGCGGTCGGCAAGGTCAAGGCGCTCGAGGACTCGATTCAACGGCTGAATACCGAAGGCCAAACCGGCATCGCCCACACGCGCTGGGCCACGCATGGCGTGCCAAGCGAGGACAACGCCCACCCGCACGTCAGTCACGGCGTCATCGCCGTGGTGCACAACGGGATTATTGAGAATCACGAGAAGCTGCGCAAGAAACTGCAGGAACTGGGCTACGAGTTTACCTCCCAGACGGATACCGAGGTGGTGGCGCACCTGGTGCACCATCATCTGAAGAAACACAAAGACCTGTGCCAGGCGGCGATGGCCGCGATCGGCGAGCTCGAGGGCGCGTATGCGCTCGGCATCGTCAGCCGCGACGAGCCCGGCCGCCTGATCGCTGCGCGCAAGGGCAGCCCGCTGGTGGTCGGCGTCGGCATCGGGGAACACTTCATCGGCTCCGACGTGCTGGCGCTGGCGCCGGTGACGCGCAACGTGATCTATCTCGAGGAAGGCGACGTCGCCGACCTGCGCCGCACCGGATACACTCTCTACGACGCCAGCGGCCAGAAAGTGGAGCGCCCGGTGCGCGTGTCCGAGGCCTCGGCCGACGCCGTGGATCGCGGCCAGTACCGCAACTTCACCGAGAAGGAAATTTTCGAGCAGCCGAAAGCGGTCGCCGACACTCTCGAAGGACGCCTCGGCAAGCACCGCATTCTCGAAGAGGCCTTCGGCGTCACCGCCGGGCAGATTTTCGACAACACCAAAGCCGTGCAGATCATCGCCTGCGGCACGAGTTTCCACGCCGGTTCGGTGGCGCGCTACTGGATCGAAAGTCTCGCCGGCCTGCCGTGCAACGTCGAGATCGCCAGCGAATACCGCTACCGCAAGCACGTGGTGCTGCCGGGCACGCTGGTGGTGACCATCTCGCAATCGGGCGAGACCGCCGACACGCTCGCCGCTTTACAACAGACCAAGAAGCTCGGCTACGGTCATTCGCTCGCCATCTGCAACGTGCCGGAGAGTTCACTGGTGCGCGAGTCGGAACTCACGCTGTTGACCCGCGCCGGTCCCGAGATCGGTGTCGCTTCCACCAAGGCTTTCGTCACCCAGCTGACCGCCTTGCTCCTGCTCACCGTCGCGCTGGCGCGCCGGCATGGATTGTCGGCGGAGAAGGAAAAGAAACTGGTCGAAGAACTGGAGCAATTGCCGGGGCGCATTCAGAAGGTTCTGGAACTCAGCGAGGAAATCCGCCAGCTTTCCGAACGTTTCGTGGACAAGCGGCACGCGCTGTTCCTCGGACGTGGCGTGCATTATCCCATCGCCATGGAAGGAGCCTTGAAGCTCAAGGAAATTTCCTACATCCACGCCGAGGCCTATGCTGCTGGTGAATTGAAGCATGGCCCGCTGGCGCTCGTGGACGCCGACATGCCGGTCGTGGCGGTCGCGCCGAACGACGATCTTTTGGAAAAATTGAAATCGAACCTGCAGGAAGTCCGCGCCCGCGGCGGCGAGCTTTTCGTGTTCTCCGAAAAAGGCACGGGCGTACGTGCCAGCAACACCACCAAGATCCGCATGCCCGAGGTGGGCGAAACCACCTCGCCGATTCTCTATACCGTGCCGCTGCAGTTGCTGGCCTATTACGTGGCGCTGGCGAAGGGGACGGATGTGGATCAGCCGAGGAATCTCGCGAAATCAGTTACGGTGGAATAAGGTAATTTTTCGGATTGAGTTCTTGAGGTATTAAAACACAATAACTATATTTTGTTGACAAAGTACACAATTATTGCGTAATGTGTGCGGCATATCGTCCAAGGAGCCGCCCATGTCTGCTGATAACCTTCTCGGTATTGCCGAAGTCGCTGATTTAGCAAGAGTTTCTAAGCAAGCTGTTAGCAACTGGCGCATGCGCTATGACCACTTCCCGCGCCCTATCCAAAGCCTCCAAAGCGGTCCAGTTTGGGATCGTGAGAAAATTGAAGCCTGGATCAAGAGCTTTAAGGGCGAAGAAACGCACGTACTTAGCTTTATCAATCTGAAAGGCGGCGTCGGCAAAACCACCACTGCCGTTGCGGTGGCCGAGATGCTCGCCCAAGAGGAGCGAAAGCACGTTCTTTTGATTGACCTCGATCCCCAGACCAACGCGACGGTCATGCTGATTTCGGAAGAGCAGTGGGCCGAAATGGACAAAGAGGGGCGGACTATTGCCCAACTCTTTGAGGATCGGCTTAACCCGCACAACGTGCCAAAGTTCGACATCGAGAAAGCCATCGCGCGCCGTGTCTCGACGATCAATGATGGCATCGCGCGACTCGATCTGTTGCCTTCGAGTATTCGTCTCATCGACTTCCAA
>JBBTKS010000113.1:0-2437 GCA_038058885.1 Pseudomonadota bacterium | reverse complement strand
GGAAGATGGTTTGCGGAGACGTGCCGGTGATGTTGTAGCCATCCAGACCCTGCATCGCCGTGACAATGCCACCGCTGCTGCCGCCGCTCGGATAACCCGTGCTGGCCACCGTCACCGCCGTACCGTCCATACAGACGGTGTTGTTGACAGCGCCGCAACCGACGCCGCCGCTGCCGCTGACCAGCAGCTGCGCGCGGGCGAGCGAGGCCGCTGAGCGCAACCCGCCGGCGACACCCTGAACGCTCGCGATGCGCGCATCCGAGGTGATATTGATGAACCGCGGCAGGGCCGTGGCCGCCAACAGGCCGAGGATGACGATGACAATAACCAGTTCGACGAGAGTGAAGCCGCTTTGCTGCTTAGACATGTTTATCTCCTGCATAAATAAAATAAATTGCTCTACCACCCTTTGGCAGCAGGATCATCACCCACCACCATCCATCGTTACCGGCCCGACATCAGTATCGGGACCAGGAATAAGCTTCCACGGGACTGAGTCGCAAGCCCTCAACTGCATCGGTGCTTCGGTCAAACGCACCGTTCCCGTTTTTATCACTATAGACCAGCCGCACCGCGAACCGCGCCCGCGGGGGCTTGGGCGGTCCGCCGGTAAAAAAACCCTTGTTACGGACCAAATAAACAAGCGTCTTGTCCCGCTTGTCGAAATACCAGTTGCCGTCTTCGAGCGTCGCCGGGTCCACGCCATCGCGCTCGCCCAGATAGTTGTGCGGCGTCTCCGCCAGCAGCGCCATGGGGTTGCTACCCTCGAGGGCTTGAAGGTCGGCGACCTTCGATTTCACAATACTTTCTGCAACCTTCATGCCAATCGCGCTGCGAAGCGTGCCGGCTACCGTCTCCATCGTCACCCGTTCGGCATCCACCTGCAGCGCCAGCAGACGCGAGATCGCCAGCACCAGCAGCACCGAAATGATCACGATGACAATGACCAGTTCGAGCAGGGAAAAGCCGCGATGACAGTGCCTTATACGCCCCCGACCCGATGGGTCCTGGCTTTCCCGGCTCACAATGAATTCCTTCCTGCTGAAACACGACTGCCTATGAAAATACAGTAGGTTACGATTCTAACCTTGTCTAGTTTCTCAGCCCCGGGCATATCCTGCGTCACGTCTAGCCTTTACGCGCCACCTGGACGAGGTCCCACATCGGCAGGAACACGCCCAGCGCCAGGATGAACACCATGATCGCCAGAAACACGATCAGGATCGGTTGAATGGCGGTGCTCAGGTTGCGGATGTCGTAATCCACTTCGCGGTCGTAAAAATCCGCCACATTGAACATGAGTTCGTCCACCGAACCGGTATCCTCGCCCACCGAAATCATCTGGATCACGAGCGGCGGAAACATGCCGGTCGCCGCCGCGGTGCGCGCGATGGTTTCGCCACGTTCGATCCCATCGCGCATCTGCACGATACGATCGCTGATGTAGTCGTTGTCCACCGCCCGGCTGACCACCGTCATGCCCTGCACCAGCGGCACGCCGGATTTCATCATCACCGCGAGTGCCCGGGTAAACCGGCCGAGGGTAGCCTTATAAATAACTGGTCCAACCACCGGGATACCGAGCTTGAACTTGTCCCAGCGATATCGGCCTTCCGGCGTGCGCACGTAGTAACGGGCAGAGAAGATCGCCACGATGACCGTCATCAGGATTACCGGCCAATAAGCGACGGTGAAATTGGACGTGGCGATGAGAATCTTGGTCGCGAGCGGCAACTCGATCTTGAACCCGGCGTAAACCTTGGCGAAGGTCGGGATCACGAAGAGATTGATGATGAAGATCGCGATGAAAATGGCGGCCACGACGAAAGTGGGGTAACGCGTCGCCGACTTGATCTGGTCGCGGGTGTCCTTCTCGCGTTCGAGATAACCGGTGAGTTGTAGAAATACTTCCTGCAGACTGCCCGTGGTCTCGCCCACCTGGACCAGGTTCACGTATAGCGATGAAAATACCTGCGGATGGCGCCGCAACGCGCTATTGAAGTCCAGACCGGTATCGAGACTCTCATTGAGGCTCGCGATGACCTTGGCCAACGCCGGATTCTGTGTGGACTCGCGCAACCCCCGCAACGCCTGCATGATCGGCACACCGGCTTTGAGCAGGGTATACATCTGCCGGCTGAAGAGAGCGAGGTCCGTGAGAGAAATTTTAGTGCCGGCCGCCAAACGCGCCCGCAAGGCACCGAAGACATCGGCGCGCGCCTTGGCGATGATGATGTCGATCGGAATAACGCCGCTGTTCAGCAGCTGGGCGGCAACGGCATCCGGCGAAGCGGCGTCGAGATGCCCCCGCACCGCCTCACCGCGCTGATTGCGTCCCTTGTATTGAAACAGCGGCATAAATGAAGCCCTACTCCATTCGTCCTGACAGATGAGTAGCCCTACTCGCTACGCTCGTTCGTCTTGACATAAGAAAATT
>JBBTKS010000112.1:0-2918 GCA_038058885.1 Pseudomonadota bacterium | reverse complement strand
AGCTTCGGCGAGGCGTTCACCAAGTCCCAGATCGCCGCGGGCAGCCCGATCCCGAACAGCGGGCGCGTGTTCATCAGCGTGCGCGACCCCGATCAGAAGGGCGTGGTTGCCGTGGCGCGCTACTTCAGCCAGCACGGTTTCGAGATCCTCGCCACCCGCGGCACGGCCGCGGTGCTGGAGCAGGGGGGCGTGGCGGCGCGCGCGGTCAGCAAGCTGTCCGAGGGGCGGCCGAACATCATTGACATGATCATGAACGACGAGATTGATATAATCATCAATACCGTTTCGGACAAGCAAAGCCTCGCCGATTCTTACGCCATCCGCCGCGAGGCGCTGCAGCACAAGGTGACGAACTACACCACGCTGGCCGCCGCGCGCGCCGCTTGCGAGGCGCACCGCGCGGCCGGGGATATTCACGTTAACCGGCTGCAGGATCTGCACAAGGAGTTGGCGACATGAGCAGGGCGATGAGGTGCCGGGCATGAAAAAAACACCGATGACTATTACCGGTGCGGAAAAGCTGAAGATCGAACTTCAACGCCTGAAGACGAGGGAGCGTCCACGCATCATCCAGGCTATCGCCGAGGCGCGCGCGCACGGCGATCTCTCGGAAAACGCCGAATACCATGCGGCCAAGGAGCAGCAGGGCTTCGTCGAGGGACGCATCGCCGAGCTCGACTTGAAGCTCGCCACCGCGCAGGTCATCGATCCAAAGACGGTCAACGCCGGCGGCCGGGTCGTGTTCGGCGCCACGCTCAGTCTTAAGGATGAACAGTCCGGCCAGGATGTGACCTACCAGATCGTCGGCGATTTCGAGGCCAACATTGCGCAAGGCATGATTTCCATCAGCTCACCCATCGCCCGCGCGCTTATCGGCAAGGAACTGGGTGACGTGGTCGAGGTGCAGGTGCCCGGTGGCGTGCGCTCTTATGAGATTCTCGACATCCGCTATGTTTAGTTTCTCACCGCAAAGACGCAAAGAAAGCATGAGCGGCGCTGCGCGCCGAAAACCCAGGCCCTAATTTATTTTTTCCTTTGCGCTCTTTGCGTCTTTGCGGTGAAAAGAATTATTCAGGAAGCGTAATGCGCGGTTTCTCCGCCCGGCGGTAGACGATCGCCACCCGCCCGATTTCCTGAACGGCATCGGCCCCGGTGGCCTCGCAGATCTTTTTCAGCATTTCCGTGCGCGCTTCGCGCTCCACGCCCGGCAGCCGGATCTTGAGCAATTCATGATGCCCGAGCGCCAGTTCGATTTCCTTGATCACCGCGGCGGTGATGCCGGCATTGCCCACCTGCACCACGGGCTTGCGGTGATGGGCCAGCGCTTTCAGATGTTTACGCTGTTTTACGCTCAAAGCCATAAATGAAGCCCTACTCGCTCCGCTCGTTCGTTCTGCCATTAATATGGCGCCCTATTCGCTTTCGCTTCGCTCATCCGTTTTGTCATTATATAATGATCGCCACTAGAGTTTTATGAATCCGCGCATCATACCGCAGCGCCGTCCATCTCCCCATGCCCCGCACTAAAAGCAGCCAGCGCTGGCTGGCGCGGCACGAAAAGGACGAGTTCGTCAAACGCGCCCGTCAGGAAGGCGCTCGCTCGCGCGCCATCTACAAGCTGGAGCAGATCGACCGCCGCGACCATCTGCTGCGTCCGGGCATGACCGTGGTTGATCTGGGGGCGGCGCCGGGCGGGTGGTCGCAATACGTGAAAAGCCGCGTGGGCGCCTCGGGCTGGGTACTGGCGCTGGACATCCTGCCGATGGAAGCGATTCCCGGGGTGGAGTTCATCGAAGGCGATTTCACACAGCAGCCGGTGCTAGACTTATTAATGGAGCGACTGCGGTGTGCCGATAGGCCCAAGCGCCGCGGGAAGCAGGCTGCCGATAGCGACCAGGGTCAAAAAGTCGATCTTGTAATCTCGGACATGGCCCCCAATATGAGTGGTGTACCGTCCGTCGATCAGGCACGCAGCATCGGATTGGCGGAACTGGTGCTGGATTTTGCTGACAAAGCCCTGAAGCCGGGCGGCGACCTGTTGATTAAGACCTTTCAGGGCGCAGGGTTTAGCGAATTGCATGCCCAGATGCGCCGGCGTTTCGGCAAGCTCATGTCGCGCAAACCGCAGGCATCGCGCGCCGAGAGCCGTGAACTTTATCTGCTGGGAAAGGGATTTAAAGGCGCCTGATCCCCGTCGTTGTATGTGAGCGGACGGCGTAGGAAAATGGGCTTATTGAGAGACAGGCGCCGCCAATTTCGGCGTGCGCCAAGACAAAGAGGCAAGACTTGAACAATCTCACCAAGAATCTGCTGTTGTGGCTCGTCATTGCCATCGTGCTGATGTCGGTGTTCAACAATTTCGGCAACCGCCAGCCGGCCGCGCGCCCGATGGAATACTCCATCTTCATCCAGAAGGTCCGCAGCGACGAGATCGAGCGGGTCACGATCCAGGGCCGCGAAATCACGGGCAAGCTGAAGGGCGGTGAGAGCTTCACCACCTACAATCCGGGCGACCAGCAGGTCTTCAACGACCTCATCGACCACAAGGTGCAGTTCGAAGGCAAACCACAGGAAGAGCAGTCACTGCTGCTGACCATCTTCATCAACTGGTTCCCGCTGCTGCTGCTCGTCGGCGTGTGGGTTTTCTTCATGCGCCAGATGCAGGGCGGCATGGGCGGCCGCGGCGCCATGAGCTTTGGCAAGAGCAAGGCGCGCATGTTGAGCGAAGAGCAGAACAAGATCACGTTCGACGACGTCGCCGGTGTCGAGGAAGCCAAGGAAGAAGTGGGCGAGCTCGTGGAGTTCCTGCGCGACCCGTCCAAGTTTCAGAAGCTGGGCGGGCGCATTCCCAGGGGCGTGCTCATGACCGGCAGCCCGGGCACCGGCAAGACGCTGCTGGCCAAGGCCATCGCCGGCGA
>JBBTKS010000111.1:0-9107 GCA_038058885.1 Pseudomonadota bacterium | reverse complement strand
CGCGCGTTGCGCGTGGGGATGCGACCGGCGAATCGCCGCAAGCTCGCCGACGATGATCAGTTATCGACTGCTGGGATACTCCGGAGGCGAGGACCGCGGCGAGTCGGGCGCGGCGCCGGAATGAACTGAGCTAAAAGATGCCAATCAAGAAGCCTATGAGCAGTGGCGCCGCTTCGCACGCCGGCGCGACCCGTGCCGTCGCGAGCGTCACGCCGATCATCCGGCCGGCGGCCATCGGCGACGTGCCCGACATACATCACCTGCTCGATATTTACGCCTCGCAGGGTAACCTCCTGCCGCGGACGATGAGCGAACTCTACCGGCACCTGCGCGATTTTTTTGTAATCGAAGTACGCGGCAAGGTCGCGGCCTGCGGTGCGCTTGAAATCTTCACCGAGAGTCTTGGCGAGGTGAGAAGTCTGGTCGTGGACGACGAGTTCAAGGGCCAGGGATTCGGACGGATGCTGGTGGAACGCGTCGCCGAGGAGGCGCGCGCCATCGGCCTGAAGCGCCTGATGGCGCTGACCTACGTGGCGCCGTTTTTCCACAAACTCGGCTTCACGACCGTGGCCAAGGACACGCTGCCGGAGAAAGTCTGGAGTGTGTGCGTGAAGTGCTACAAGTTCAACAACTGCGACGAAACCGCGGTGCTGCTGGAGCTGAAGTAGGACATGGCCGCCCGTCTTCATCCGGTCGAAATATAAACCGGCGGAACTCATGATCAGATCGCCACAGAGAAAGTCACGATGCATCGCCTGGCTGCTGTCAGCAGTGTTATTGCTGGTCGGAGCCGTGGCCGCCGCACATGAACTCGATCATGCGCTCGATCACCATCATGAATTGTGCGCGCTGCATAACTACGCGGGTCATCACGGCGGCCTGCCTTCCGCGAATACCCATCCGCCGGCACCGCTGTTCGCGACCCGGCTTGACCTTCCCTCTTCCCGCGAATCCGTCTCCAAATCGCGTCCGGCGCCCTACGCCGTGCGCGCCCCTCCACAAGTCTGAAGCACGCCTTCCCAGTGCCCGGTCCGTTTTTCATGGACCGTCATCGGGAATTTTCACGTTTTCATAAACCGCGCGCGGATGTGCCTGTCATTCATCCGGACGCGCGCCGATTCAGACTTTGGAGAATGTCATGCACAAACCCATTTTCATGGCGAGCCTGCTATTCGCCGCACACGTCGCCCATGCCGCAGAACCGCCGGTAAATCCGCAACGGCTGCGTGATCTGGAGCAGCGCGTCCAGGAACTCGAAGCCGCCAATGCCGCGGCGGGCAAAGCCGCCACCCGTCAGGTTTCGAACGATTTCAACCCGGCCATCAGCCTGATCCTTGACGGCAAGCTTTCCGGCTTCTCAAAGGACCCGGGCACCTATGCCCTGCCCGGCTTCGCACTCGGCGGGGAAACCGGCCCCGGCGACGAGGGCCTGCGCCTCGGCGAGTCGGAGTTGGTGATGAGCGCCAACATCGACGACAAGTTCTACGGCCAGTTCACCGCCGCGCTCACACCGGAGAACCAGACCGAAATCGAGGAGGCCTTTTTTGAAACCTTCGCGCTCGGCGGCGGTTTTACCGTGCGCGGCGGACGCTTCCTCTCCGCTATCGGTTACCTCAACCCGGTACACGCGCACGCCTGGGACTTCGCCGATCAACCGCTCGTCTACCGCGCCATGCTCGGCAACCAATATAAGGACGACGGCGTGCAGGCGCGCTGGGTAGCGCCAACCGATGTGTTTTTGGAATTGGGCGCCGAGATATTCCGCGGCGACAACTTCCCGGCGGGTGGCGCGGCGAACAGCGGCAAGGGCACGCGCACGGTGTTTATACACATCGGCGGTGACGTAGGCAGCAGCCACGCCTGGCGCCTCGGGCTCTCACAACTCGATGCCGACGCCAGGAACCGGGCCACCGGCGATGCGAGCACACCCGATCTGTTTACCGGATCGAGCACCCTGAACGGCGTGGACTTCATCTGGAAGTGGGCGCCAAACGGCAACCCGAAGCAGACGAACTTCAAGTTCCAGACGGAGTACTTCACGCGCGACGAGGACGGCACGTTAGACCCGGCCTCGTCCGGGACGCCACTCTCCTACAACGGAAAGCAAAAAGGCTGGTACACGCAAGCGGTATACCAGTTCATGCCACGCTGGCGCGTGGGCCTGCGCTATGACCAACTCAAGGCAAACGCGGTAGAGGTGGCACTGGCCGGGACGGTACTCGACAAGCAGGGACATGACCCGAAACGCACCAGCGTGATGACGGATTTCTCCAACAGTGAGTTCAGTCGCCTGCGGTTACAGGTCAATAAAGACGAGTCGCGCGTGAACCGGAAAGACACGCAGTGGTACCTTCAATACATCATGAGTCTGGGCGCGCACGGCGCGCATGCGTTCTAATGAAATGCGCGCGCAGCGCGCCTCGGCTCGCCTCCCTCTCCCCTTGCGGGAGAGGGAATGAGGGTGAGGGGTAAGACCAGCCCTCACCCCCTGCCCTCTCTCGGAGGGAGGAGGACAACACGCAATCCATTTGAGGTGAAACAAATGAAACGATTTCTAGTTTTTCTTGTGGTACTCACCGGCCTCGCTGCGGTTCCGGCAATGGCCGAACTTAAAGTCTTCGCCTGCGAACCCGAATGGGGCGCGCTGGTGCAGGAGCTTGGCGGCGATCGCGCCTCGATCTATGTCGCCACCAATGCATTTCAAGACCCGCATCGTGTCGAGGCGAAACCCAGCCTGCTCGCGCGGGCGCGGCGCGCGCAGCTGGTCGTGTGCACCGGTGCGGAACTGGAGATCGCCTGGTTGCCGGTGGTTCTGCGCCAATCCGGCAACAGCGCGGTTCAGCCCGACAAGCCCGGTTATTTCGAGGCCGCGAATTACGTGCAGAAGCTGGAAGTCCCGACGCGTCTCGACCGCGCCGAGGGAGACGTCCACGCGGCGGGCAATCCGCACATCCAGACCGATCCGCGCAATATCGGCCACGTGGCCACGGCGCTCGCGCAGCGCCTGGCCGATATCGATCCCGCCGGCGCGGCCTATTATCAGGCGCGTTACCGCGACTTCGCGTCGCGCTGGGAGGCCGCGATCAAACGCTGGGACAAACAAGCCGCGCCGCTCAAGGACGTGCCGGTGGTAGTGCAGCACAAGGGATTCCCCTACCTCGAACACTGGCTGGGCCTGCGCGAAGTGGCCGCGCTCGAACCCAAACCCGGCGTCGAGCCCACCAGCTCCCATCTCACCGCGGTGCTGGAGCAGTTGCAACGGCAGCCGGCCAAAATGATCCTGCGCGCCGCCTACAGCGACGGCCGCGCTTCGGAGTGGCTGACCGAGCGCGCCAGAATTCCCGCAGTCGTATTGCCGTTCACGGTAGGCGGCAACGACAAGGCCAAGGATCTGTTCAGCCTGTTCGACGACACCTTGCAGCAGTTGCTGGGAGCGCTGAAATGAACCTCGATGCACTCGACCTCAGCATCCTCGGGCCCGCGTTCGTCGCGGGCCTGCTGGTGCTCGCGACGCACGTGCCGATGGGCCAGCAGGTGCTGGCGCGCGGCATCGTGTTCATCGATCTCGCGATCGCGCAGATCGCGGGCCTGGGCGTGATTGCGGCCGACGCCATGGGCTGGGAGCCGCAGGGTTTCGCGGTGCAGATCGCGGCCGTGGGCGCGGCGCTCCTCGGCGCGTTGCTGCTCACGTTCACGGAAAAACGCTGGCCCGAGGTGCAGGAAGCCCTGATCGGCGTGCTGTTCGTGCTCGCAGCGTGCGCCGGCATTCTGCTACTCGCAAACAATCCGCGCGGCGGCGAGCATCTCAAGGATTTACTGGTGGGTCAGATTCTGTGGGTCAGCTACCAGCAGCAGCTGCCGGTAACGCTGCTCACCGCGGTAATCCTCACGCTCTGGTTCGGGGCCGGCAAACGCGTCGGGCGCACCGGGTTCTATGTGCTGTTCGCGCTCGCGGTCACGGCGTCGGTACAACTGGTCGGCGTGTACCTCGTGTTCGCCAGTCTGATCATCCCGGCGCTGGCGAGCCGTTTTCACGTCGCGCGCCGGCGGCTGATCATGGGTTATACGGTCGGCGTACTCGGTTACGCCATCGGCCTGGCGCTGTCCGCGGTGCTCGACCTGCCCTCGGGCGCGGTGGTGGTCTGGGCCCTGGCGACCTGCGGGATCGTGTTCGCCTGGGCCATGGGCGGCGAGGTGAAGCGGAGCTGATGTGGCGCGCCTGCGGCGCGCACCCTGCCCTCACCCTCATTCCCTCTCCCGCTAGCGCGGGAGAGGGAAGCGAGCCGTGGCGCGCCTGCGGCGCGCACCTTATTTTTTCGAGCACTTCCCGTGCTTCTTCATGCCTTCGCACACGCCGTAGAGATACAGCGAGTGGTCATCGATGTGAAACCCGGCCTTCTCGGCGATCTTGTGCTGGCGATCTTCGATCGTGGTATCGTAAAACTCGAAGACCTTGCCGCACTCGAGACACACCATGTGATCGTGATGGCTGCCCTGGTCGATCTCGAAGACGGAGCGCCCGCCCTCGAAGTTGTGCCGGATCACCAGGCCCGCGGCCTCGAACTGGGTGAGCACGCGGTACACCGTCGCCAGCCCGACCTCTTCGCCTATTTTCAGGAGTTCCTTGTAAACCTCCTCGGCGGACATGTGCGGATGCCCGGTCGCTTCCAGAATGTTCAGGATCTTGAGGCGCGGCAATGTCGCCTTGAGCCCGGCCTTCTTGAGCTCGGCACCGCCGGTGTTGGTATTGCGCGTGGTGTTCATGCACGTCATCCCTTCCAGGTCCGCGCCGTGAGTATACCCGGAAAAGCTTTCTGGGTTATCATCGCGCCAGTGTAAATCACCCCACGGATGAGTTCCAAAACCATGCGTCATATGCTTTTTGCGGCGATTCTCGCGTTACTGCTCTCCGGATGTCTTTCGGTCTACAAGGTCGAAGTCCAGCAGGGCAATGTCGTCACGCAGGAGATGATCGATAAACTGAAGCCCGGCATGACCCCCAGCCAGGTGCGCTTCGTGATGGGAACGCCGCTTATCGTCGACCCTTTTCATCAGGATCGTTGGGATTATTACTATTACCTGCGGCGCTCCAACGAAACTTCCGGCGAAAGCCAGCGCGTCACGGTGGTATTCAAGAATGATTTGCTGATCGCGGTGCAAGGCAACACACGGATCAAGGCCGGCGATCTGGCCATCAAGGAATCCGTCACCAAACCGGCGCCCGGCGACGCACCGGCGAAATCCGACGTCAATCGCCTGCGCGGGTTATAGTTTTTTTCCGCGGCGCGCCGCTCGCATTCGCCTCGCCTCTTTCGGATCGGCCAGCAACGGCCGGTAAATCTCCACGCGATCGCCGTCGTGCACCGCATCCTGCAGGCGCGCGGACTCGCCGAATATGCCCACGCGCTGACGCGTCAGGTCGATCTCCGGAAATCGCGCGAGCATGCCCGACTCGCGGATGACCTGCTCCACCGTCGCGCCGGGACGCACGGATACCTCGATCACTTCCTGGCGGGCCGGCGTGGCGTAGGCGACTTCCACGCGCCAGGTTTTTTCCGAGCTCATGCCGGCTTGCCGTACAGCTCCGTCGCGCGCCGGTGGAAGCGATCCACCAGCTGGTTCGCGATATTCGAGAATACCGGCGTCAGCGCCAGACCCACGATCCGGTTCGCGACATCGAATTCCAGGTCGAGGGAAATCTTGCTGGATTGCTCGTCCAACGCCTTGAACTGCCAGAAACCCTGCAAGTAACTGAACGGTCCTTCGAGCAGCTGTATCTCCATCATCTTGTCGCGCTGCAGCAGATTGCGCGTGGAGAAGGTCCGGTGCACGCCGCTGTAGGCGATATCGATGGCCGCGATCACCTCATCGCCCTGGGCAGAGGTGATGCGCGCACCGCCGCACCACGGCAGAAATTTCGGGTAGGAAGGAATGTCCGCCACCAGATCGAACATCTGGTGCGCGCTGTAGGGAACGATCGCCGAGCGGTGAATCGTGGTCATGCGAACAGAACGGGAAGATTGAACAGCACGATCAGTAACAGCGCCGGAATCACCAGGCGCATCGTCCACAGCCACGCGGGATAAAGCCAGGACGGCCGCAAGTGCAGCACCTCGCGCGTGGTCTCGGGCTTGAGCACCCAGCCGGCGAACAGCGCGATCAGAATCCCCGAGACGGGCAGCAGCAGTTGCGCGGTCACGATCTGCATGACATCGAAAAATCCCATTTTCTTGACGATGCCGAACAGCTTGAACGAAAACGCCCAGTTGTTGAACGAGAGGATGGTCACCACCCCGAGCGCCCAGGCGCCGACGCCGCACAAGAGCGCGGAATTCCGCAGGCTCATGCCGAAGCGCTCGCTCAGCCACACCATGACCGGCTCCGCAAACGAGACCGCCGAGGCCCACGCGGCGAGCACCAGCAGCGCGAGATACAGCGTGACGAACACGCGGCCAAAGGGGAGGTGGTCGAACGCCAGCGGCAGCGACTGGAACACGAGACTCGGTCCGGACGACATTTCCACGCCACCGGCGGACAACACCGAAAACACCACGAGGCTGACGGCCAGGGCGGTGAAGGTATCCATGCCGACGACATAGAGCGACAGCCGCGGTATCCTGGCCTCGACATTGAGATAGGCGCCGTACATCAGCATCGCACCGGCGCCCAGCCCGAGACTGAAAAAAGCATGGCTCATGGCGGCGAGCACGCCCGCGCCCGACAGCCGGGCAAAATCCGGGAGGAACAACATGCTGGCGGCGTGGGCGAAGGCATCCGTGGTCGCGGCGTAACCCGTCAGAACCAGCAGCAAGACCAGCAGCAGCGACATGACGTAACGCGCCAGCGTCTCGAGACCGTGACGCACGCCGCGGCTGACCGTGATCATGGTCATGGTCATGAACAGGGTGTGCCAGAAAAGCTGCTTCTCGGGGTCCTTCACGAACTGTGTGAACTGGGCGCCCATCCCATCCTCCGTGAGGCCGACAAAAACGCCGGACGCCGCGCGCAAGGTGTAGGCGATGACCCAGCCGGCAATGACGCTGAGGTAGGAAAGAATCAGGAACACGCTGAGCACGCCCATCGCGCCCACCACGCTCCACAGACGACTGCCGTGCACGCGCCGCGCCAGGAACCGGAAAGTCGTGACCGGCGACGCGCGTCCGCTGCGGCCCAGCATGTACTCCGCCATGAGCAGCGGCAGGCCGATGATCAGCAGGCAAAGAAGATAAACGATCAGGAATGCCCCGCCGCCGTACTGCGCCGCCAGTTGGGGGAACTGCCAGAAATTGTTGAAGCCGATCGCCGCGCCGCCGGCCGCCAGCACGAACAGGCCCGGCGAGGACCAGCGTTCGTGCACGGTTTTCCTGCCACTGCGCAAGGGATCGCGACGCGCCGGATGTTTGTGGGTCGGAATCATCGTCTCTTCGCCACCGGAACAGGGCTGGGTTTCTCTCGCACGGGGCGAGAATGTGGCATACTCAACACAGGGCGTCCACCGACAAACCGTTTCATACGCATCCTCACGATGCCGATTCCTTATCAATGAAGCCCTACTACGCTTCGCTCCGTTCGTCCTGTCATAATAGTAAGCATAGGCCATGGCCGGCGATCGATTTCCACGCCATGTCTGCGCCGATATCAGCTTGATCGCCGATGACCAAGAAAAAAGAAGCTTCACACGGTCCCGTCATCGCCCAGAACCGCAAGGCCTGGCACGACTATTTCATCGAGCAGAAGTTCGAGGCCGGGCTCGTGCTCCAGGGCTGGGAGGTCAAGTGCCTGCGCGCCGGACGCGCGCAGCTCAAGGAAGGCTACGTCGTGATCGAGCACAACGAGGCGTTCCTGGTGGGCACGCACTTCTCGCCGCTCACTTCGACCTCGACGCATATCAAGGCGAACCCGACGCGCACCCGCAAGCTGCTGCTACATCGCGAGGAACTGAACAAGCTCATCGGCGCCACCGAGCGCAAGGGCTACACCCTCATCCCGCTGCAGCTCTACTGGCAACGCGGCCGCGCCAAGCTGGAAATCGGCCTGGCCAAGGGAAAACAGGCGCACGACAAGCGCGCCGACATCAAGAAACGCGAGACCGACCGTGAAATGCAACGGGTGTTGAAATCCCGTTGAAGCCACCCCATTCATAATGCGTTATACTGTAATTTGTATCTGGGGGTGACCTGGCTTCGACGTGGGTTACGAAACCTCTGGGGCATGCCGAGGTGCAGATCTCCTCGTAAATCCAGCTGCAAACTTATAGTTGCCAACAACGACAACTACGCCTTAGCGGCTTAATCCCCGCTAACCTTTCGCCTACGTTTCGCCTGTGGGCCGGGATCGAAAGGTCGATTACACAGGATCGCGCCGGCTCGTGCCTGTTGAGCAAGCGTTAAATCCAAGCAGGCTCAGCTCAGCAGTGGTCCTGTCTGCCGGAACACGCTGAGTCAAATCGAAGACAGACTACGCATGTAGAACCATAGATGTAGGACTTGCGGACGGCGGTTCGATTCCGCCCACCTCCACCATGTAAAACAAAAGGGCCACTTCATGTGGCCCTTTTGTTTTACAGCGGCGGAAGCGAACCGACGGAGCGGGTTTGACAAAATTGTCCGGAACAATTTTGGACAGCGGAGCCATGCGACGCTGGCCCGAGCTGCTTCTGCGAGGGCGAGCCCCAGGGATGGGGCGAGCATTAACACAATGGTCGCCTCGGCTCGTAAGGGCCGAGTGCAAACGGGGCTCATTCGGTGAACCCTCACGCTGTTTCGAAAGAAACGACATGGCAACGCCGAGGGGTGGAGAAGGGCCAACCTTCCCTGCCCTGTAGAGACTCATAGACTTGCTGAAGAGTTAAATCTTTAATGACTCAGGAGCAGGCACTAGGATTCGCGCAAGCGAATAATACGCCCCGCATCCGATAGCGGATGAAGGCATAGTCCAGACCGCATTGAAAAATGCGGGCCAACTGTCCCGCCACCTCCACCAACAAACTGGGCCGCCCAAAAGGCGGCCTTTTTGTTTGTCGCGCAAGTCTTACATGATCACAACCCTAGCCACGAAGGTGCGGGACACTATTCTTTCCGTAATACCCGCATCGTGTATACTGGTTC
>JBBTKS010000110.1:0-3817 GCA_038058885.1 Pseudomonadota bacterium | reverse complement strand
TTTTTTTGGCGATCTTCACCGCCTCGGCGACGTTTTTGAGATTGCCCTCGCTGCCGGGCACCACCGGCACGCCGGCGGCGATCATGGCCTCGCGCGCCGCGGTCTTGTCGCCCATGCGGCGGATGGCGTCCACGGTCGGGCCGATGTAGATAATCCCGCGCCGCGCGCAGACTTCGGTGAGCTGGGGATTTTCCGACAGGAAGCCGTAGCCGGGATGCAGCGCGTCGCAGCCGGTGGCCACGGCCAGGTTCACGATACGGTGGGCATTGAGATAGCCGCCGACCGGGTCCGGGCCGACGTTGTAGGCCTCGTCGGCTTTTTTGACGTGCAACGCATGCCGGTCGGCATCGGTATAGATGGCGACTGATTTGATGCCCATCTCGGCGCAGGCGCGCACGATGCGCACCGCGATTTCGCCGCGGTTGGCAACCAGTATCTTTTTGATCAAGCTGAAGACTCCGCTGAGCTGGCCCGGCTCCCCTGCAGGAAACGGTATATGGCTTTGTACGAAAAGGGGCGGGCAGTGTCAATAACAGCCAATCCCCTTCGGCTCGCCTAAAACCCTATTTTGACACAAGTTTGCCGCGAATATATGATGCGCGGCCTGTATCTGGCCGCCTGCCGGCGATTATGCCCCGTTCTGACAAGATTACGGGTTTCAGTCGTCCGGAGTTGAGAGGGTATCATGTCGCCATCCTGGAAAGAGTCACACGGTCATCTGCCGGCGACCATAGACCCGATCCAGCTGGCCGCGAGGGGTGCGCGTCTGACCGGCACGCTCCCGCTGAAGAGCATGCCGCGCCTGGCGCAAACCTGTCTCGACGGTTCGGGAGACGTTTTCGTCGATCTCTGCTTCGAACGCGGCGAGGGTGAGCAGGTGCTGCTGATGCGCGGCACGCTGCGCACGAGTCTGCGCGTGACGTGTCAGCGTTGTCTCGAGGGCATGGATCTGCGGATCGAGGCCTCGCCCTGGCTGCTTCTGCTGAGACCGGAAGAAGGTCAAGACAGGCTGGATGACGAGACCGACATCCTGGTGGCGGACAAGCCGCTGTCTTTGAGCGCCTTGGTTGAAGATGAATTGCTGCTGGCGTTGCCGATGGTGCCGGCGCATGAATTGAGCGAATGCCCGGCCAAGGTTTACGTGAAGAAAGAATTGGACAGCGGCCATCAGGAGGCTGCCGACGGGGAAAAGAAAAATCCCTTTGCCGTTTTAGACAAATTGAAGAAAACGAAATAGTACCGGTTATTATTACTTAGACGAGGATTTACCATGGCCGTACAGAAAAGCCGAGTATCACCTTCCCGCCGCGGCATGCGTCGCTCGCACGACAAGCTGACGAAGTCGGCGCTTTCGGTTGACAAGACGAGCGGCGAGACCCATCGCCGGCATCAGGTCACCGCCGACGGATATTATCGCGGCCGCAAGGTGCTGGACACCAAGCCGGAATAGCACCGGTTTGATCCGAAACCGTTCAGGGATATGTAGAACGTGATCACGATTGCCCTCGACGCCATGGGGGGTGATCACGGTGTCGGCGTCACCGTGCCCGCCGCCCTCAAGACACTACGGGACGAGCCGACGCTGAAGCTGACGTTGGTCGGCCAGCGCGATGTCATCGAAGCCGAATTGAAACACCGCCACGCGGCCGAAGGCGAGCGCCTTGTCATCCATCATGCCTCGCAAGTCGTGGGCATGGACGAACCCCCGGCGCAGGCGCTGCGCGGCAAGAAAGACTCTTCCATGCGCGTTGCCATCAACCTCGTCAAGGAAGGCGTGGCCCGGGCCGCCGTCTCCGCCGGCAATACCGGGGCACTCATGGCGACTTCGCGTTTCGTTCTCAAGACCTTGCCCGGAATCGACCGTCCGGCGATCGTCACGACCCTGCCCACGATACATGACCACGTGCATGTGCTGGACCTCGGCGCCAACGTGGACTGCACACCGGAGCAGTTGCTGCAATTCGCCATCATGGGTTCGATCCTGGTCGGCGCTGTCGAGGAAAATCCGCGCCCGCGTGTCGCGCTGCTCAACATCGGCGAGGAAGACATCAAGGGCAACGAGATCGTCAAAAAGACCCACGAATTGCTGCGCGCCAGTTCACTGAACTATTGCGGCTATGTCGAGGGCGATGAAATCTACACGGGCGACATGGACGTGATCGTGTGCGACGGTTTTGTCGGCAACGTGATGCTCAAGACAAGTGAAGGCCTGGCACACATGATCTCGCATTTCATGAAACAGGAATTCAAGCGCAACGTTCTGACCAGGTTATCGGCGCTGATTGCGCTGCCGGTGCTGAATGCCTTCAAGAAACGTCTGGACCCGCGCCGCTATAACGGCGCCACCTTCATCGGCCTGAACGGCACCGTGATCAAAAGCCACGGCGGCGCCGACGAACTGGCCTTCGAGTACGCCATTCTCGAAGCGCTGGCGGAGGTGCGCAACAACGTGCCCGAACGCATCGGACGTGAACTGACCGCGATGGCGGCCAAAGGTACAGTGGCATGAGCCGCGGAGCAGGGGCCCCACGCAGTGGGGATGCGACCGGCGAATTGACACAGGACGCCGACAGCGTGGAGCAGTGGTCTTGCTTGGTCTTTCGGAGGCGGCGGGCATGATCTATTCGCGCATTATCGGCACCGGCGGCTACCTGCCGGCCAAGGTGCTCACCAACCACGACCTCGAGAAGATGTTCGAGACGACGGATCAGTGGATTGTCGAGCGCACCGGCATCCGCGAGCGTCACATCGCGGCCGCGGACGAGACCAGCGCCTCCATGGGCGAGCAGGCCGCGCGGCGCGCCATCGAGGCGGCCGGCATCGGCACCAAAGACATCGACCTTATCATCGTGGCAACCACCACGGCCGATCAGGTATTTCCGAGCACCGCCTGCCTGCTGCAAGACCGCCTCAAGATACACGGCTGCCCGGCTTTTGACGTTCAGGCGGTGTGCACGGGCTTCGTGTACGCGCTGGGGATCGCGGAAAAATTCATCCGCACCGGCGCGGCCAGGCACGCCCTGGTCGTGGGCAGCGAAACCTTGTCGCGCATTACCGACTGGACCGACCGCACCACCTGCGTGTTGTTCGGCGACGGCGCCGGCGCCGTGGTGCTCGCGGCATCGAAGACGCCCGGCATCATTTCCACGCATCTGCATGCCGACGGCAAGTACAAGGACCTGCTCAGCGTTCCCGCCGGCATCTCCCGAGGCTATGACAAGGTCGTCAACGGCACGGCTTACATGAAGATGGAAGGCAACGAGGTGTTCAAGGTGGCGGTGAACACGCTCGGGCGCATCGTGGACGAAACGCTGGCGGCGAATCACATGAAGAAATCCGATATCCAGTGGCTCGTCCCGCATCAGGCCAACCACCGCATCATCGCGGCCACCGCGAAGAAACTCGGCATGTCCATGGATCACGTGGTGCTGACGGTGGATCGTCACGGCAATACCTCGGCGGCCTCGATCCCGCTCGCCTTCGACGAGGCGGTGCGCGACGGACGCATCAAGGCCGGCGATACCGTGCTGATGGAGGCTTTCGGCGGCGGTTTTACCTGGGGTTCGGTGTTGTTGAAATATTAATCTCACCGCAAAGGCGCAAAGGGTGAGGCGAGGTTTTCGCGAATGTTCAGCGAACATTCGCGCCGCCGAACGGGTGCAACGGGTTTTGTTGCACCCTGGGCCGCAACAGAACAAAACTCTTTGCGTCTTTGCGGTGAAAAAATCTTTTAGGATTTATTAAATGTCTCTTGCATTTGTATTTCCCGGACAAGGTTCGCACTCGGTCGGCATGATGAACGCGCTGGCCGCCGAGT
>JBBTKS010000109.1:2720-10253 GCA_038058885.1 Pseudomonadota bacterium | reverse complement strand
CGTGACAAGCGCTTGTCACTGCACTAGGTTATGAACTATGGATCGCATCGGGACCAACCAGCCAACCGGTAGATTTCACGCCGCACTCCGAATCTACCGACCTGCCCTGCTGGTTTTGCTGGCTTTGCCACTGCTCCTGTCCTGCACCCTTTTCGAGAAGAACAAGCTGCGGGACGTAAAATCCGCGGGCGAACTGGTGGTGCTGACGCGCGCCAGCCCCACCACCTATTACGAGACGCCAGAAGGACCGGCCGGGTTTGAATACGATCTGGTGAAAAGCTTCGCGAACTATCTCGGCGTGAAACCGCGTTTCGTGGTCGCCGAGAAATTCAACGACATCCTCCCGCGGCTGCTCAAGGGCGATGCCGACCTGGCGGCGGCGGGGATCACGGTGACGGAGGCGCGGAGCAAACTGGTCCGGTTCGGCCCGCCCTATCAGGAAATCCGCCAGCAGGTGATTTACCGGTTGGGAACCAACCGGCCCGCCAGCGCCGGGGAATTGATCGGCCGGCAGATCGAAGTGCAGGCCGGCACCAGCTATGTCGAGCGCCTGAATGAACTGAAGCAGCAATATCCGGAACTGAAGTGGACCGAGGTGGACAAGGAAACCGAGGAATTGCTGCAGGTCGTATGGGAAGGGCTGCTCGAAATCAGCATCGCCGATTCGAACATCGTCGCGATCAACCGGCAATATTTCCCCGAGCTTCAGGTCGCCTTCAGTCTTCAGAAACCGGAGCCACTGGCCTGGGCCTTCCCCCTGGGCGAGGACCGGAGCCTGTACGACGCCGCCGTGAAGTTTCTGGAAAAAAGCCGCGCCTCGAGGGAACTGGCGCAACTGATCGATCGCTATTACGGCCCGGCCGGCCGCTCGAACTTCATCAATCTAAGCGTCTTCAAGGTGCGCGTGCGCAGCCGTCTCGCGCAATATCAGCTCCTGTTCGAAAAGGCGGCCAAGCAGTACAACCTCGACTGGCGGCTGCTCGCCGCCCTCGGCTACCAGGAATCCTACTGGGACCCGAACGCCACTTCTCACACCGGCGTGCGCGGCATGATGATGCTGACGGAGGAAACCGCCGACCAGCTCGGGATTGACAACCGCCTGGATGTTACACAAAGCATCGACGGCGGTGCCCGCTATCTCCAGGGCCTGATCGAGCGCATGCCACCCGGCATCACCGAACCCGACCGGACGTGGATGGCGCTCGCGGCGTACAACATCGGCATCAATCACCTGGAGGACGCGCGCATCATCACCCAGAAGCACGGCCGCGATCCGAACAAGTGGAACGACGTCAAGAATTACCTGCCGCTGCTCGCCGACGAGGCCTGGCACCCCAAGACAAAATTCGGTTACGCGCGCGGCTTGGAGCCGGTCGTCTTCGTCAATGCCGTGCGCACTTATTATGACGTGCTGGCAAAGACCGACGAAGCGGATAAGGCCAAAAAAAGACCCGCGGCTTTCGGGATCAAGGCGCCGGCCATTTAAATGAAGCCCTTCCAACTCCCCCTCTCCCGAGTGAAAGAGAGTGCGCGTAGCGCGCAACGGCTCGCCCCCTTCTCCCCTTGCGGGAGAAGGGATGGGGATGAGGGGTGATTGATCCCCTCACCCTTTACCCTCTCCCGGAAGGAGAGGGGAAGTTGGTGGGGGTCTTTATTTCGATCGGGGCAAGGGGTGAGGGGGCTAGTTTTCGTA
This sequence comes from Pseudomonadota bacterium, assembly GCA_038058885.1. Taxonomy (GTDB): domain Bacteria; phylum Pseudomonadota; class Gammaproteobacteria; order Acidiferrobacterales; family Sulfurifustaceae; genus Sulfuricaulis. Next base: position 8,560 of record JBBTKS010000109.1, on the reverse strand, counting down.
GGTTGGCTTTCGCGGAAGCGAAACCCAACGAAACAAAAATACATCGATGCGTTGGGTTTCACTACGTTCAACCCAACCTACATTTAATTATTTCTCAGCGCCGTGCCTCAAAGAACTTCCGCAACATCTCGCCGCATTCCTCCGCCAGCACGCCGCGGATAACGTGTGCGCGATGATTTAGAGTGGAGGATTCCAGCAGATTGAATACGCTCCCGGCCGCGCCGGATTTCGGGTCGGCCGCGCCGTACACGACGCGCGCCAGGCGCGCGTGCACCATGGCGCCGGCGCACATGGCACAGGGTTCCAGCGTCACATAAAGCACGGCGTCAGGGATACGGTAATTTTTCATGCGCACCGCCGCCGCGCGCAACGCCACGATCTCGGCGTGGGCGGTGGGGTCGTGCGTGACGATCGGCTGGTTCCAGCCTTCACCGATGATCTCGTCGTTCAGCACCACCAGCGCGCCGACCGGCACCTCGCCCGCTTCCTCGGCGTGGCGCGCCAGTTCGAGCGCACGACGCATGAACTGCTCGTCGAGTGAGGAGTGAGACGTGAGGCGTGAGGTGTCAGATTCAGACATAGTGCTACTTTTCCTCCTCACCCCTCACGCTTCACTCCTTACGCCTCACACCTCACCCCTCACTCCCATTCGATGGTCGCCGGCGGCTTGCCGGAGATGTCATAGACCACGCGCGAGATGCCGCGCACTTCATTGATGATGCGGTTGGAGATGATGCCGAGGACTTCATAGGGAATCTGCGCCCAGTTGGCGGTCATGAAATCCACCGTCTCGACCGCGCGCAGCGCAACGACGTAATCGTAGGCGCGGGCGTCGCCGAGCACGGCGACCGATTTCACCGGCAGGAATACGGCGAAGGCCTGGCTGATCTTGTCGTAAAGATTGTGGCGGTACAGCTCTTCCAGGTAGATCGCATCCGCCTTGCGCAGCAGGTCGGCGTATTCCTTCTTGACCTCGCCCAGAATGCGCACGCCCAGACCCGGGCCGGGAAATGGATGGCGGTAGATCATTTGATGCGGCAGACCCAGTTCCTCGCCGATGCGGCGGACCTCGTCCTTGAACAGCTCGCGCAGCGGCTCGAGCAGCTTGATATTCATTTTCTCCGGCAGTCCGCCGACGTTGTGATGCGACTTGATCACGTGCGCCTTCCTGGTCTTGGCTGCGGCGGATTCGATCACATCCGGGTAGATCGTGCCCTGCGCCAGCCACCGGGCGTTCTTGATCTTGGCCGCCTGTTCCTCGAAAACCTCGATGAAGATGCCGCCAATGATCTTGCGCTTCTTCTCCGGATCGGCCACGCCCTTGAGCGCGGAGAGAAAACGGTTCTCGGCATCCACCCGGATGACCTTCACACCCATGTGCCGGGCGAAAGTCTCCATCACCTGGTCGCCCTCGTTCAGGCGCAGCAGGCCGTTGTCGACGAATATGCAGGTGAGCTGCTTGCCGATGGCGCGGTGCAACAGCGCCGCGACCACGGAGGAGTCCACGCCGCCGGACAATCCGAGCACGACTTCGTCCTGACCGACCTGGGCGCGCACCGACTGGATCATGCTCTCGATGATATTGCCCGGCGTCCACAGCGACTGGCAGCCGCAGATATCATGCACGAAGCGCTGCAGAATCCCGCTGCCTTGCGTCGTGTGCGTTACCTCCGGATGGAATTGCACGCCATAGAAACCGCGCGACTCATCGGCGATGCCGGCGAGCGGTGCCGAAGCGGTTTCGGCGATCATGCGGAACCCCGGCGGCAGGCGCGTGACCTTATCGCCATGGCTCATCCACACGTGCAGCCACTCGCTGCCATCATCCATGCGCTCGTCGCGGATGTCGCGGAACAACCTGGAATGCCCGTGCATGCGTACCCGGGCGTAACCGAACTCGCGTTTCTCGCCGGCCTCAACCGTGCCACCGAGCTGCGCCGCCATGGTCTGCTGGCCGTAGCAGATACCGAGGACCGGGATCTTCATGTCGAAGATTTCCCGCGGCGCGCGCGGCGTCTCGTCCAGCGTTACCGATTCCGGACCCCCGGAAAGAATGATGCCGCGCGGGGCGAATTTCCGGATTTCCTCGACCGGTGTGTCATAGGAATACAGTTCGCAATAAACGCCGGCCTCGCGCACGCGGCGCGCGATCAGCTGCGTGTATTGAGCGCCGAAATCGAGAATCAGGATTTTCTGTGAATGCGGATCGGTCATGGCTTGATATTAATTTTCACCGCAAAGACGCAAAGGTAAAACCAAGAATATAGGGATAAAACCTGTAGATAAAGCGTGTCAAAGAAGATGGAGAAGTTTGGCTTTTATTCTCGATTGCTTTTTCTTTGCGTCCTTTGCGCCTTTGCGGTGATATCTCTTATTCACGTTGATAATTGGGCGCTTCCTTGGTCACCATCACGTCGTGCACGTGCGACTCGCGGATGCCGGCGTTGGTGATGCGCACGAACTGCGTTTTGGTGCGCATCGCTTCGATATTGACGCTGCCGGTATAGCCCATGCTGGAGCGCAGGCCGCCCATGAGCTGATGGATGATGTTGATCATCGGTCCCTTGTAGGGCACGCGGCCTTCGACGCCTTCCGGCACCAGTTTGTCGCCCTTGGCGCCTTCCTGGAAATAACGGTCGCTCGAGCCTTCGCCCATCGCGCCGAGCGATCCCATGCCGCGATACGATTTGTACGAACGGCCCTGGTAGATTTCCACCTGACCGGGCGCTTCGTCGGTGCCGGCCAGCAAGCTGCCGATCATGATCGTGTGCGCGCCGGCGGCCAGAGCCTTGGCGATATCGCCGGAGTAACGGATGCCGCCGTCGGCAATCACCGGAATGTTCGAGCCTTTCAGCGCTTCCGCGACGTTGGCGATCGCGGTGAGCTGCGGTACGCCGACCCCGGCCACCATGCGCGTGGTACAGATGGAACCGGGCCCGATACCGACTTTCACGCCGTCGGCTCCGGCATCGCGCAGTGATTTCGCGGCCTCACCCGTGGCGATGTTGCCGCCGATCACTTGCATGTCGGGATAATGCTTCTTGATCCAGCGCACGCGATCGAGCACGCCCTGAGAATGGCCGTGCGCCGTGTCCACGATGATCACGTCCACCTCGGCCTCGACCAGACGCTCGACGCGTTCTTCCGTGCCCTGGCCCACCCCGATCGCGGCGCCGGCGAGCAGGCGACCCTTGCGATCTTTGGCCGAGCGCGGGAATTCGGTCGATTTCTGAATGTCTTTGACGGTAATCAGGCCTTTCAAACCGAACTTGTCATCCACCACGAGGATTTTTTCAATCCGGTGCTGGTGCAACAGCTTGAGGATCTCGTCGCGCGAAGCGCCTTCCTTGACCGTCACCAGTTTTTCCTGCGGCGTCATGATGCGCGACACCGGTTCCTCGTAGCGGGTCTCGAACCGCAGGTCGCGGTTGGTGACGATGCCCACCAGCTTGTCGCCCTGGGTCACCGGCACGCCGGAGATGTGCTGCGCGCGCGTGAGTTCCAGCACCTTGCGGATGGTGGTATCGGGCGTCACGGTGATCGGGTTGCTGATGATGCCGGCTTCGAACTTCTTGACGCGGCGCACTTCGTCCGCCTGGCGCTCCGGCGTGATGTTCTTGTGGATAATGCCGAGCCCCCCCTCCTGGGCCAGGCAGATGGCGGCGCGCGCCTCCGTGACCGTGTCCATGGCCGCCGACAGCAGCGGGATATTGAGGCTGATGGTGCGCGTCAGGGAGGTTTTCAGGTCCACGTCCTTGGGCAGGACGGTCGAATGCGCAGGGAGCAGCAGGACATCGTCAAAAGTGAGGCCTTCCTGAACAATTCGCATGCCGTATTATACGTAATCCGCCCGGCAGCCGTAAACTGGGCGACGCACAAATCGCTCCGCTTATTCCCCTACATCCGGGGTCACCCGGCGCGCGACGCCTGCCCGTTGACGCGGCAGGGAATGTATTTTACCGTGGGGCGTCTCTATATACCGTACAGTCAGGCACAGGAGGAAAAAAATGAAACAGACGCTCATGATAGGCACCCTGGTCGTCGCGCTTGCCGGATGCGCCGGCGTGGTCCGTGACGACGAATACACCCAGCTCGCGGTCCAGGCGGAGAATGAAATCAAACTCGCCGACAAGACCGGTTTTCTGTGGCGCGATACAGAAAAATTCCTGAAGGAATCGAAGGAAGCCAAGGCGGCTGCCGACAAGGCAACCGACAGAGCCGCGAAACTGAAGGAATTCGACAAGGCGATGAAGCTGGCCCAGAAGGCGCTGAAACAGGCGCAGCTGGCCCAGCAACAGGCGAGAGACAACGCCAATCCGGTGGCCAAGTACCAGTAGATCAAACCGGTAATCGGAAACTACCACAAAAAAGCCGGGCATCGCCCGGCTTTTTTGTTCGCCCTTCCTGCGAGCCCCTTCGGAGGAGCGCACCGCCCCGCTGTGGGGATTTTGTATTTCCGTTAAATGCGGTTATGTTTCCTCCATGGAGCAACCCTCTCCCGCCGCTGCGACCTTGCGTGACATCTACACGGTCTCGCGCCTGAATCGTGAGGCCAAAGCCTTGCTCGAAGGCAGCTTCCCGCCGATCTGGATCGAGGGCGAGATATCCAATCTCTCGCGTCCGGCGTCGGGCCATGTGTACTTCTCGCTCAAGGACCCTCAGGCACAGGTGCGTTGCGCCTTCTTTCGTCAACATCAACGCCTGGCCGGCATCACGCTCAAGGACGGGTTGCACGTGCTGTTGCGCGCGCGCGTGAGCCTGTACGAGGGTCGCGGCGACTTCCAGGTCATCGTCGAATACCTCGAAGAAGCCGGCGAAGGCGCCTTGCGGCGCGCTTTCGATGCGCTCAAGCAGAGACTCGCCAAGGAAGGTCTCTTCGAGACCGCGCACAAGTTACCGTTGCCCCGGCTCCCGCGTCGTATCGGCATCATTACTTCCCCTTCCGGCGCGGTGCTGCACGATATCCTGACGACTTTGCAGCGGCGCTTCCCGGCGATCGCGGTACTGGTATTTCCGGTGCCGGTGCAGGGCGAGGGCGCGGCGGAGAAAATCGCCGCGGCGATCCGGCTGGCCGGCCAGCGAAAAGACTGCGATGCGCTGATCCTCGCGCGCGGCGGCGGCTCGCTCGAGGATCTATGGCCGTTCAACGAAGAGATCGTGGCGCGCGCCATTTACGCCTGTCCCGTCCCGATCGTCAGCGGCGTGGGACATGAAACCGATTTCACCATCGCCGACATGGCCGCGGATGCGCGCGCCCCGACACCGACCGCGGCCGCCGAAATGCTGAGCCCGGACCAGCAGGAATGGCTGGCGCATTTTGCGCGCGTCGCGAACCGGTTGACCACCGCCATGCGCGGCCGTCTGCGCAGCCACAGCCAGCACCTCGACTGGCTGGGCGCGCGCCTGGTGCATCCGCGCAGCCGCCTGGCGCTGCTGCAACAGCGGCTCACTTCGCTCTCCCAGCGCCTGCCTCTGGCGCAGGCCACGCGGCTGCGCCAGGCGCGTTCACAATTACAGGCCATGACAGCAACGCTGCTGCAACACTCGCCGCTGCCGCGATTGCGCGCGGCGGCGCTCGACAACCGCCATTTTCATGCCCGCCTGGCGGCCGCCATGAAGCGGCGCATCGAGCGCGCCGATGCCCGCCTGCAGCAGGTCATGCAGGCCCTGCATGCGCTGAGCCCGCTCGCCACGCTGGAGCGGGGTTTTGCCATTGTGCAAAAATCGGCCAGTGGCGCGATCGTTACCGAGGCGGCGTCGGTCCAGGCAGGCGAACGTGTTCAGGCCCGGCTGGCGCATGGTTATCTGGATTGTCTGGTTGAAAAAACCCGTGAAAATTA
>JBBTKS010000109.1:0-2620 GCA_038058885.1 Pseudomonadota bacterium | reverse complement strand
ACGCGCAGGAACTGCCGCACGCGAGCCCGGTGCCGGGCGGCATCGCGATCTTGCCGCTGGTGCCGGACACCGAGCCGGCGCCGGTGGTGCATTTTGCCGGCCAACGCATCATGGTGATGCGCCACGACGGCCGGTGGCAGGCGGTGGTGGGACTGCCGCTCACGCTCGCGCCGGGCCCGCAGACGGTCACGGCCCGCGACAGTGAGGGCAAGACGCGGGATTATCCGTTTGACGTGCAGTCCAAGGAATACGCCGTGCAGCGCCTCACGCTCAAGGACAAGCGCATGGTGGAACCGACGGCAGAGGATCTCGCGCGCATCACCCGCGAACAGTCAATCATCCAGCAGGCGTTTGCCGCCTGGACCGAGGAAGCGCTGCCCTCGCTGCGATGCCTGCTGCCGGTGCAAGGGTCGGTGAGCAGTGTCTTCGGGCTGCGGCGTTTCTTCAACAATGAACCGCGTCAACCGCACAGCGGCATCGATATCGCCGCGCCCGTCGGTGCGCCTATCGTGGCGCCCCTGGCGGGGAGCGTCATCCAGACCGGAGAATATTTCTTCAACGGCAAAACCGTTTTTCTCGACCATGGCCAGGGACTCGTCAGCATGTTCAATCACTTGAGCCGTGTTGCGGTCGAGCGCGGTGCGCGGGTGAGTCAGGGTCAGAAAATCGGCGAGGTGGGCATGTCCGGACGTGTCACCGGCCCGCACCTGCATTGGACCGTGAGCCTTAACAACAGCCGGGTCGATCCGGTATTGTTCCTGCCCGAAAAATAACAGCCAAGGAAGTTCTATTTAAGGAAGCTTTGAAAAATATTATTTCTCACCGCAAAGGCGCAAAGAGCGCAAAGGTTTATATTCAAAATTCTTGAGTTTTTCTTTGCGTCCTTCGCGTCTTTGCGGTAAACAATCATTAATCAGAACTTCCTAATAATTTATTTTCCCTTCCAGATTCGGACGGTTTTGTCGCGGCCCACGGAGACAAGCCTCGTGCCATCCGGCGAAAACGCCACCGACTGCACCCAATCCTGATGTCCCACGAGCGTCTGCACGGCAGCGCCGTTACCGGCATCGAATATCTCGATGGTTTTGTCAGCCAGCCCGGCGGCCAGCCAGCGGCTGTCCGGCGACCAGGCCAGCGCGAGCACGGTGGGATTATTACTCAGTACCCGCGCCAGCGTGCCAGTCGTCGCATCCCACAGGCGTATCGTTTCACCGGAGTCGCCGGAAGCCAGCCATTTTCCGTTAGGCGACCAGGCCAGCGCCAGCACCTTGTCCTTGTGGCCGGCCATCCTCATGACCTCCGCGCCATTCGCCGTGCTCCAGACGAGCAGCGTTCTATCGACACCGGCGGAGGCAATGAATTTTCCATTGGGAGAAAATGCGAGCGCATAAATCTCGCCGGCGTGTCCTTCAAGTGTTTGCAGTCGCTTTCCGCTATTCACATCCCACACGTACACGATCCTGTCCTTGCCGGCGGCGGCAACAAGCCTCCCATCGGGCGAAAACGCCACGGCATAGACCGCATAGCTCAGGCCGCTCAAGGCGCTGTGCAGTTGCCCGGTGCCGGCTTCCCACAATCTTACCGTGCCATCATCCCCTGCCGACGCCAGCCACGTGCCGGCAGCGGAAACAGCCACGGCGTTAACGGCGTAACTCTGCCGCAGCGAACCGAGCAGTGAACCGGTGGACGTCACCCAGAGCTTGATAGTCTTGTCGAGACCAGCTGATGCGAACCATTTTCCATCCGGTGCAAACGCCACCGATTGCACCCAGTCCTGATGCCCGGTAAGCGTTTTCTCGAGCAGGGCAGGAATTACCGCCGATACAGTCGGCGTGACTGATTGGGGCTTGGATGGAATTTCTACGGCGTGGTATGCCATCGCTGGCAATTTTGCTCCCGCTGGCTGCTCCGTTGACGTTGTTGGCCTGCTAAAAGTATCGGTTTTAATCGCAGGGGCCGATGTCTGTTCTGCTCCCTCCCAATGTACCTTAAGGTCAGACCAATAGAGGGTACCGGCCACCGCCAGGCTGGCCACCATCAGTGCCGCTGCCATCCAGGCAACGGCCGCCGAGCTGCGGTCTTTTTCTTTCATGGCCTTCGTGACCTGCGCTGAGGCCTTTCCCCGGGGCGCGGTGGCGGGCGGCCGGTTGAACACGGCCGGTTGACCGGTCGTGGCCTGACGTCCAGACCAGCCTTTACCCATGAGGGCATCCTGCAGCTCGCGCGCGGATTGCGGTCGATCACGCGAATACACCTGCATGGCCCAGTCGATGCATTCGAGCACCTGCTTCTGATACCCATTTCTCCCCGCCTTAACCGCCGGGGTCAGTGGATCCACCTGGTACTTGAGCACCGCCTGATAGCGCTCCAGGGCGTCATCCGGCTTCTTGCCGCTGATACAGCGGTACATGGAAGCACCCACGGCATAGACATCGGTCGACGCGTCCGGTGTGCCTTTGTCGGGGTACTGTTCCATCGGCGCATAACCCTGGGTCAGCGCCACTTTCTGTAAATGGACCGCTCCCTGGCGAGCCGAGCCAAAGTCAATGAGCATCGGGCTGCCGTCCTTGCGCAGGTAGATATTCTCCGGCTTGATATCGAGATGCAGCATCTCGGCCTC
>JBBTKS010000108.1:0-6615 GCA_038058885.1 Pseudomonadota bacterium | reverse complement strand
CGCCTTGAGCGCGAGCATGACGCCCATGTAGTAATGCGCCAGCCAGTAATAAGCGCTGACCATGACGCCCGCCACCGCCGCCAGCGCGGCGCCAATCACGAAGGTAACTGAAATAATGGTGTGGGTATTGATGCCCATGAGGCCGGCGATGTCCTGCGCCTGGGCGGTGGCGCGCATGGCGCGTCCGAGCCGTGTTTTATTCACGAGCAACAACAGGCCGGTCATCAGCAGGCAGGAAAGGATCATGATGAAAATCTGCAGATTGGTGATGACGGCGCCGGCCAGTTCATAGCGAACCAGCGGCAGCAGCGGCGGGAAGGTAATGTACTGCCTGCCCCAGATCAGCATCGCCAGATTTTGCAGCACGATGGACATGCCGATGGCGGTGATAAGTGCGGCGAGCCGCGGCGCGCGCCGCAGCGGACGGTAGGCGATGCGTTCGATCAGGAACCCCATCACCATGCATACGGCGACCGCGGCAAGCAGTCCCAGCAGCACGATCACACCACCGTTCAGCTCCGTCCCGCTGCCCACCAGTGCGCTGATGACGGCCAGACAGATCATGGCGCCGAACATCGTCACTTCGCCGTGGGCGAAATTGATGAGCTCGAGGATGCCGTACACCATCGTGTAGCCCAGGGCCACCAGGGCGTAGATGCTTCCCAGGACCAGGCCGTTGATCAACTGCTGGGTGAGGATGTCCATCCGGCCTTGACTAAATTATTCACCGCAAAGACGCAAAGAGCGCAAAGGAAGCAAAAATTAAAGAAAATTGACTTTAACAATTGAAAGTTTTTCTTTGCGTCCTTTGCGCCTTTGCGGTGAATTTTATTTTTTAGGTTCGGCAGGTACCGCGCCGGCGGTGCCCGTGACGGTTTCCAGAAACTCCCATCTGCCATTCTTGACATGGTAAAGCGTGATCGCGCCGCCGCGGATATCGCCCTTGTCGTCAAAACTGATAGGTCCGGTCACGCCGGAGAACTGCACGCGCGGAAACTGCGCCAGGTATTTTTTCGGATCGGCGGAGTCGGCCATCTTCATGGCGTCAACCATGGCGCGGGCGGCATCGTAGGCGTAGGGGGCGTAATTCTGGATAACGCCGTATTTGGCGGTGAACTTCTCCCGGAACTCCTTGCCACCGGGCATGCTGTCAATCGGGAGGCCCGGCGAGGATGCTGTCACCCCTTCGGCATCCATGCCGGCCAATTTCATGAATTCAGTGGTCTGCACGCCATCGCCACCGAGAAATTTCGCCTTGAGGCCCAGCGAATGCAGCTGCCTGACCATGGGCGCGCCCTGCGCGTCCATGCCGCCGTAGAACACCACGTCGGGTTGCTTCGCCTTGATCGAGGTGAGAATGGCGAGGAAGTCGGTGGAACGGTCGGTCGTGAACTCGCGCGCCACGATCATGCCGCCCGCGGCCTTCGCCGCCTTTTCCACTTCGTCCGCCAGACCCTGACCGTACGCGGTACGATCGTCGATGATGGCGATGCGCTTTGCGCCCAGTTTCCTGACCGCGTACTCACCCAGCACCTTGCCCTGCTGCAGGTCGTTGGTCATCACGCGAAACGTGGTGTTGAATCCCTGGGCCGTATAGGCAATGGCGGTGGCCGACGGCGAAATCTGGGGAATGCCAGCCTCGTGATACCTTTTGGAGGCGGGAATGCTGGTGCCTGAATTAAGATGCCCGATGACGCCGGCCACGCGCTGATCGATCAGCTTGTCGGCCACGATCGTCGCAATTTTGGGATCGGCCTGATCGTCCTCGGTCAGCAGTTCGAGCTTTACTTTCTTGCCGCCGAGCGTGATACCCGCGGCATTGATCTCGTCGATCGCCAGGCGCGCGCCGTTGGCGTTGTCCTTGCCGAGGTGGGCCTGCGGTCCGGTGAGCGGGGAAACCGACCCGATCCGCACCATGGTTTCGCCGCCGGGACCGGTCGCGGAGTTTTCCTTCTTGTCGCAAGCCGTCAATCCGGTCGCCAGCACCAGTATCCACATCAGGCATTTCGTCATTCGCCGCGTATTCACCGAATTTCTCCTTGATATTTCCGCATCCGCTTGCCTGGCGCGAATCTTAACGCAAAACCCTTGTCCGGGCCCAATGAAATACCGCGTGCCGGCACGCTGACACAAAAAAGCTTAGCCGTCGCCGTACCTGGATGGGATGCGCAGTCTCACGCCTGCCGGAGGATCGCCGCGGCCCAGATCATTGAGAAAGCGCAGGGCATCCACATGGATATTATATTGGCGGGCAATAGCGGAAAGCGTTTCACCCTTGCGCACGACATGCTCGCGCGCCGGTTCTGTTCCCCGTTCCGTCTGCGCCGAGATCTGCGGTGCCGAAGGGGTGCGCGCGAGATGCCGCTTGATGCCGCGAAAGATGCCCGCGGCCAGCTGGCGCTGGAACGCCGGCGTGCGCAGCTTCTTCTCTTCCGAGGGATTGGAAATGAACGCCGTCTCCACCAGCACCGACGGGATGTCGGGCGACTTGTGCACGGCAAAGCCGTCCTGGGCCACGTGGCGCATGTGCACCGGGCCGACGCGTTGCAGCTCCGCAAGAATACTGTCGCCGAGACTCAGGCTGTCCTGCATGGTCATGTTATGCGACAGGTCGAGCAGCACATGCGCCAGCATGTCGTCCTTGTCGTTCAGGCTCACGCCGCCGATCAGGTCGGAGGCATTTTCCTTGTCGGCAAGCCGCCGTGCCATGGCGTTGCTCGCGCCCTTCTCCGACAACGCATAAACCGAGGAACCGTTGGCGCTCCGGCCGGGAACGGCGTCGGCGTGAATCGAGACGAACACATCCGCGCGCTGGCGGCGCGCCTTTTCAAAACGCTGGAGCAGGCCGACGTAATAATCCCCGTCGCGGATCAGCAGCGGACGCATGCCCGGCTCCTGCGCCACGAGTTTCGCCAGCTCGCGTGCGATGGCTAATGTCACATCTTTCTCGCGCGTGCGGTAGCGCCGCCCCGAGGCACCCGGGTCTTCGCCGCCGTGGCCGGCGTCTATCGCCACCACACGGTCGCGTTGCACCGGCTTGGGTGCCAGGCGCTCGGGCGTTGCCGGGAGCTTGGCTTCCTGCTTCGACTCGGCCGCTTCCTGTTCAACCGCCTTCACGTCGAAGAGATCGATCACCAGACGATGCCCGTATGGCCCGGCCGGCTTGAGCATGAAACTGCGCGGACGCGCCTCGGCCTTGAGCTCGAGCACGATGCGCAACGGGCCCGCCTCCGGCTGCCCCACCCGCACCGCCGCCACCAGCGGGCCGTCCGTGTCCACGTCCTTTAAAGGCTCCGCCAGACGCGCGTTGTCGATGTCCACCACCAGGCGGTCCGGATTCTGGAGCGTGAACATCCGGTGATCGAGCGGGCCGCTGACGTCGAACACCAGGCGGGTATGATCGGGCGCGCGCCACACGCGCAGTTGCTGCACGCTGACCGGCTCGGCGCCGGCGACGGCGGTCATCAGAAATAATATGGGGAAGAGCAGACGCGCCAGCCGTCTCATGCCAGCGCATCCAGCAAAGTGTTACCGTGGGATGTCGGGGTCGTAATCCGTACCATGCGTCCTGTCCCGGTGGGTGAGATCATAATATCCAGGTCCGGAGTTGGCAAAACGCCCTGTGCGCGCTCGGCCCACTCCACCACACAAACCCCTTTCCCGTGAAGGTAGTCGCGTACGCCGAGAAATTCCAGTTCTTCCGGATCGTTCAGCCGGTAGAGATCGAAGTGATAGAAACTGATGTCTTTGAGATCGTAGGGCTCGACCAGGGTGAACGTCGGGCTCTTTACGGTGCCCTCATGTCCGAAGGCGCGCAACATCCCGCGCACCAGCGTGGTTTTGCCGGCGCCGAGCGGGCCGTGGACATAAATGACACGGGCATTCCCCAGACGGGAAGCCAGCTTTGCTCCCAGCGCCTCCATGTCAGCCGCCGTGGCGACCGGCTGTTCAAGGCGCGGCATGTCCCACCAGGCGATTGAGACGGGCGCGGATGAACGGCAGCAGGTCGGAGGCGAGCATGCCGATTTCCCCGCTCGCCGCCGCGGCGTCATCGCCCGCGGCGGCGTGCGCCCACACCCCGAGGCGCGCGGCATCGGGCGACAACAAGCCCTGCGCCCGCAGTCCGGCGATGGTGCCGGTCAGCACGTCGCCCATGCCGCCGCTCGCCATGCCGGGATTGCCACGGTCACAGACCGAGACCACGCCATCATATAATGATGCGATCAGCGTCCCCGCCCCCTTCAGCACGCATACCCCGCCGTAACTCGCCACCAGCTCGCGTACCGCCGCGAAGCGGTCGGCCTGGATTTCCCGCGTGCCCATGCCGAGCAGCCGTGCCGCTTCGCCGGGGTGCGGAGTAAGGATCCAGTCGGTGTGCATCAGCGGATCGGCGGCGAGACTGTTCAGCGCATCGGCATCCACCACCGTGGGAATCGCCGTATCCAGCGCCGCGCCGAAAAGCGCCGCGCCCCACGCGCCCTGCCCCAGACCCGGGCCGGCGGCGATCACGTCGGCGCGCGCGAGCAAGGGGCGCAGTTCCGCGGGGGTGGCCACGCCATGCACGATCAACTCGGGCCGCGCGGCGCCGATCCGGGCCGCGTGTTCCGGATGCGTGGCCAGCATCACCAGCCCGGCGCCGGCGCGATACGCCGCCTCGCCGGCCAGTTGTGCCGCGCCCGGCATGCCGCGGTCGCCACCGATCACCAGCACATGACCGGCTTCGCCCTTGTGCATGTCGCGCCGCCGTTGATGCAGAAGCCCGTGGAGCGAACGTTCCGTCAGGCGTTGCACCGAAGCGGGGATCGAAGGATAGATATCCGGCGGTACGCCGAGATCGTCGAAAAATATTTCGCCGCTGCGCGCGCGCCCGGCGCCGGTGAACAGACCGGCCTTGAGTCCGATAAACGCCAGCGTCGCCTGCGCGTGCACCGCCGCGCCCATCACGCGGCCGGTGTCGGCATGCAGCCCCGAGGGAACGTCCACCGCCAGCACCGGAACGCGGCTTTGATTGATGGCCTCGATGACGGCAAGCCATTCGCCGCTGACTTCACGTTCAAGGCCGGTGCCGAGCAAGGCATCCACCACGACATCGCATCCCGCGAGCAACCCGGCGCTGAAATTCTGAATCGTGACGCCGGCCGATTCGCATGCCTTGCGCGCCGCGGCGGCGTCGCCTTTCGATTTGTCCGTCGGGCCCACGCTCATGGCCACCGGCGTGAGGCCGGCGCCATGCGCCAGCCGTGCCAGCACATAACCGTCGCCGCCGTTGTTGCCCGCCCCGCACACCACCGCGATGCGCCGCGCCCGCGGCCAGCGTACCCGCAACAGCTCAAAGACCGCCTCGCCCGCGCGCTGCATCAGCGTGGCACCGGCAATACCGCGCTCCTCAATAGCGAGGCGGTCGAGTTCACGCGTCTGGGCGGCGGTGTAGAGGGCTTCGGGAAGATTCATGAATTCGTCCTTTCGTTATCTGCGCGTGTTGATTATATGATAGGCCCTGATGCATACCGCGCAAAACAGCAAACTCGATCTCGTCCAGCTGGCGGCCGACATCAAGCGGTGGGGACGTGAGCTCGGCTTTCAGCAGCTCGGCATCGCCGATGTCGATCTGAGCGAAGCCGAGGCACACCTGCTGAACTGGCTGAGCCGCGGCCGACACGGTGCAATGCATTATATGGAGTCCCACGGCACCCGCCGCAGCCGTCCTCAGGAATTGCAGCCCGGCACGCTGCGCGTGATTTCCGCGCGCCTCGACTACTTCCCGGGCCAAGCTGCCGATACTACGGCGGTCCTGCGCAACCCGTCGCTCGGATTCATCTCCCGCTATGCCCTGGGCCGAGACTACCACAAGGCGATGCGCGGCCGTTTGCAGAAGCTGGCCGAACGGATCGAGGCACGCGCCGGTCGGTTCCAGTACCGCGCTTTCAGCGACAGCGCTCCGGTACTGGAAAAAGCCCTGGCGGAAAAAGCCGGGCTCGGCTGGATCGGCAAGCATACCAACCTGATCGATAAACAAACCGGCTCATGGTTTTTTCTCGGCGAGCTTTATACCGACCTGCCGCTGCCGGTGGACACGCCCGCCGAAAACCACTGCGGTACCTGCCACGCTTGCATCGACATCTGCCCGACCCAGGCCATCGTCGCGCCCTACGAACTCGATGCGCGCCGTTGTATTTCATACCTTACCATTGAGTTGCGCGGCTCCATTCCCGTGGATCTGCGCGCGCTGATCGGCAACCGCATTTATGGTTGCGACGACTGCCAGCTTGTCTGCCCGTGGAACCGTTTCGCCCAGCCAACGGGCGAAGCCGACTTCTCACCGCGTCATGAACTCGACGCGCCGGAACTGATCAGGCTATTTTCATGGACTGAAGAGGAATTTCTGAAATATACCGAAGGCTCCGCCATCCGGCGCATCGGCTATGAATGCTGGCTGAGGAATATTGCCGTGGCGCTGGGCAACGCACCAACCGATGAAACTATTGTTGCCGCGCTCAAAGCGCGCTTAGAACATCCTTCGGAGTTGGTGAGGGAGCATGTGATGTGGGCGCTGACGCGTCACATATAAATGTAGGGTGAGGCGGAGCTTTCGCCAATGTCCAGTGGACATTGGCG